>NZ_JBVMWB010000004.1:0-163649 GCF_055635455.1 Paracoccus sp. KKT209 | reverse complement strand
GAAAATTCGCTTTGTCAAGTGCCTACCCAAAAGTACTGCACTTTTAGCCAGCCTGCTGTCAATCGCTCCGAATGCCAATTAGGCCGATTCTTAGAGATCGGACGGAGACCATAGTCAGCCATGGCGACCATGCAGGATCAGGGAGATGCCAGGCAGCTGAACGTCCTCGCCTCGGCAGAGATTACTGCCGACATGGCGGAGGACCTGGCCCGCATGTGCGCGCACGCGCGCGACGGCGAGCGGGTCATCATCCAGATCTCCGATCGGGGTGTCTGGGGCGTCACGTCCCAAGGCGTCCGGATGTTCATTGGCGACAGCGAGGACGTTTCAGGCGATGCTGATTGAAAAGCAGAAGTTCAAGACCGTTTTCAAGGCCGAGGCACCCTCGGATTACGAGGTCAGGATCATCCAGTATCCTGAAGGCATCCCGCATTGGCACCTGGTCAGCAGCTATTTGAAGCTGCGCAAGGAGGTCTTCATCGACCGCCTGGAGTGGCCTCTGTTCCATGTCGACGACCTGGAATTCGAGCAATATGACAGCTTCGACACCACCTACGTCGTGGCGACCTGCGGAGATGAGGTTGTGGGCGGAGCGCGCCTGCGCCGCACCGATCAACGCAGCGGCGGTGGTCATATCCGCTACTCCTACATGATCCGGGATGCTTGCCTCGGCATCTTGCCTGGCCTGCCGAAGAACCTCTGCAACAAGGTTCCGCCGATGGACGAGAACATCTGGGAACTTACCCGGATGGTGGTCAACGGCCCGAAGGACATCACCCGCCTCATCCTGCAGGCGACCAATGAGTTCCTGGCCCAGAAAGGAGCAGCATCGGTCATGTTCCTGGGGTCCCCGGCCTTCCTGCGGATGGCAAAGACCTGGAAATGGCCAGCGCACCAGCTTGGGCCCGTGACCGGGAATGCCGATGGCCGTTTTCAGGTCATCGAATGCCCGGTTCGCCGGCCTCAATAAAGAGCAACTTTTTTCAGGGAGAATTTCCATGCTTGCCGCAAGACGAATGAGCGAGACCGCAAAGGCCGAGTTGACGAAAGACATGATTGAGGCACTGCTTGATCGCTTCGACAGCATCGCCACCTCGGATGGTACCGTGAAGGTAGAGTTCCGCGACAACGCGCTGTGGATGGCCGGATCGGACGGTCGCCAGGAGCTTCTGGGTATTGCCTCCCTGCCTGCTGCACTCAACTACATCAAATAAGGTGCCATGTGACCATGCATCTGAAACTCAAAGGGCAACATCTTGGGACGGCCGAGTTCACCCGCGATATGGTTGAGACACTGCGGGAATACTTCGACGTCTACGCCGATGAGGACGGAGTTATCGCCTTGGAGATCCGGGAAGGCGGGATCTTCCTGCCGCCGCTCGTGGGCAATCACCGCCAGTTCCTCGGGCTCGCGCGCCTGCCCAAGCACATCGTGAGGGCCTCGAATTGATGCCGGCCCCCGATCGACAACATTAATATTCTTATCTTCGGACACCCAGATGCCTGTCTATCCTGCCATCACCGCCGCCAGCAGCGGCACCCTCGAACCCTCGCAAGCCAGCGCCCTCGGCGTCCGCCATATCCTTGAACCGCTGAACGAGAACGGGCTGTACGCTGAGACCGTCAGGTGCATCACCGTGAAGGAAGATGATGCCTCAGGCAGCACCTGGACCGTCTTCTGTGCCGTTGCCGTTGACGCGACTGGCGCCGGCTCCCGACAGGTCGAGGCGTTCATCGCCCAGATTGTCGAGAGCAGTGATGCGCCGGGCAATTTCAATATCTCGGTTCTGCACGAGACGATGAACCCTGATCAGCACAAATGCCCGCCGAACATCCTTGAGGTGCTGTCTCCCACCTGCCATTTGAACGCCCTCACCTGGCGCCGGCGGGCGGCGACTTGGGCGATGAAACATTATGGCTACGAGCTGGCGGTGACGCGGCATCTGTCTGGCCGGAGATCGATCACCGTGAAGGTGACCCATGCCGCTTCATCGGCCGTTATTGCCTCTGCGGAAGGCTTGGACTGTGCCGCCTTCAGGTCCCGCTACGAGGCGCTGTCGAGCGCGCACATCATGTCCAGCATCCGCCCAACCCGTTCCTGATCTTGACCGGCGAGTTCATAGTGTCGCGTACGATTGGAGAGATCATGCGCGATATTTTTTTTGCCGTTTCCGCAGCTCTGCTTGCCAGTCAGGCGCATGCTGAGCAGCTGACGGTAGCGAGCTGGAACCTCGAACACTTTACCGAGGAGGACGGCATGGGCTGCAAGCCCCGCAGCCAAGCCCACTATGACGAGATCAGAAACATCATCAATGCGGTTGATGCCAATGTGTGGCTGTTTCAGGAGGTCGACACGGTTGGATCCCTGGCGCGCGTGATGGATACCAGCACCTGGCAGTTCCAAATGGAAAACCGGCCGGATCATCTGCAAGCTGGCAAATGCGCCAACGAAGGTGGCGAACGGACGATGCAGAGGACCGTGACCGCGGTCAAGCGGCGCATCCCGATCAGTGACACCCGCGATCTGAGTTTCGTGGACGTGACAGGAAACGGTGGGCTGCGCCATGGCGTCTCGGTCACGGCGATGCTCAATTCGCAGCCGGTTGAGATCGTGAACGTGCATTTGAAGGCGGGCTGTCAGGACGGCAGCGAGGGTGACGCCTGCACGACCCTCTTTCAGCAGATCCCTTACCTTGCCGCCTATGCGCGAGAGCAGGACAAGGGCGGCGTTCCGATCCTGATCGGCGGCGACTTCAACCGTCGTCTGTCAGAACCGGGCGATGCCGTCATGAACACGCTCAGCTTCAACGCCGCCCTCGGGCTCCGGGTCATCTCCCACAGCGGCGCTTCGAAATGCTCGCTCAGGGGCGAAGAAGCTATCGACTACCAGCTTGCGTCCAACGCGCTGGCGGATCTCACCCGGGATGTCGATGCCTACGAACACGCCTTCACCGGCCCTTTCGAGAACTGGCCTTCGGACCATTGCCCGAACGTCGTCAGGTACTCGTTCTGATCGCGCTTTGCCTCATGACCCGCATGAGGCGACCCCACGGGTTCTCAGATGAAAAACCCCCTGCCCCGGAAATATCCGCGGGCTTTTCAGCCTTGCCGAGTGCCATGATTTTTCTAGCCTCGACTGAAGCAGGCCGCAAAGCTTGGCTCTGCCAGAATGAGGGAAATGCAGGAGCGAGAGCCATGCCCGGTCATCTGATCATCATCCCGGTGGATGGAAGAATGCAGGTCCAGCAGATCGAGCGCCGTCCTGACCTGAAGATGCTTCAGAAGGCCATGGGCGGGCATATTCAGCTGGTGCCGCTCTTTGATTGCTATGTCACCGCCAAGGGCATTCAGCCGTGCGTGGCCTACTGCAACGCCAATGAGCGCGGCGACCAGGCTGTGAACCTGCAGGCCACCGAGCGCTGGCGCGGCGCGTGGCCGGAGTTCGGGGGCAACAGGCTTTACGGCCCTGTCGTGATCCTTGCAGGGCAGTGGAAACCGGCCGACGTGATCTGAACCGGAAGGCTTACTCGCCCGTGGACCTCAGATCGTCGCGATAGGTCCAGGCAAGGCCGACAGCGGTTGCGAGAGTGACCAGAAACAGCAGGGTGAAACTGTTGATGCTCGCAAAAAGAAGCGTCAGGCCGGCAACCGTAAAGATCATCTGGCCGAGAGTTTGATTGGCCGATGCGGCTGTTCTCAGGAGGAAGCTTCTCAGTCGGGTTTTGATCATGGCGATTTCTCCTTCTCCCGACCATCTTTGCAAGTCGCCGTGCCAAAATCCAAGATAACGAATCTCATCTCTTGAGCGCTACTCAGCAGCAACCTGGGACGCCAGGAAGTGATCGGTCCAGATGCTCGCGGGATAAAGGCCCTGCTGCGCCAGATCACAGGTCATCTGGACAAACTGTCGCCGCCGATCTTCGCTCAGTTCGGCCAGCCTGCCTTCTGCCAACATGTCGACATCCAGAGCATAGCGGAACATGCCACGGATCGCATGTTCATTTGCGCTCTCCTCAGGAAACAGCTCGCCAATTGTCCTGATGATACCTTCAGGGGCGATCGTGCCTGCGTAAAGCTGGTCCAGCATGTTGAAGAGGCGATCCGCAACTGCCGTCATGCCGGCAGTCTCCTGGCTGCTCGACAGGCGACAGGCCGTCGCGGCGACATTCGCATAGACGCAGTGCCCATCGCATATCTTGGAAAAGACAAGCTCCGGTCGATGCTTGATCTCAACAAAAGACATTCAGACTTCTCCTGGGCAACCGATCACTTCTTCTGAAATGCCCGTGATCAGCTAATGGCGCAACCTGACCTTGTAGAGGTTTCAGGCATTTATTTTTATTCGTCTTGCGGTTGAATCATCATCCGGTTTTTTCTTCTTTTACGACTTCTGTATCTCGCCACTGGCTAGAAAAAAGGTCACTGATCTTGCCTGATGTGTTGTTTTTCTCATTGATTATCAGCATGTTAATTCTGTTGAACGCCCCGCCCCTTGTTCTAGGCTGAAAGCACTCTGAAACAAGCAGAACAAAGGAATACGCTATGGACGGCGGAGCGTTCTTTATCGACCAGCAGAAAAAGCAGCATGTAAGCCGGCTTAATTCTTGGGCAAATCAGGTACAGGAGGCGAGAACAGCATCCGCAGCCCTGCAGGTTGCACTCTCCCTCGAACCTTCCCCGCATCCGCTGATCCGCGGCATGTCTTCCCTCTATGGCAGCGAGCAGAGCCACGCGAAGCGCGTGATAGAAGTACGGATCATGCAGCACCTCATGAACCTCACTGCGCCGGCGGAGATTGCCGCATGCCTGCCCCTTGCCCGCCGGATCACCTGGTCGGCCCTGATCAGGGACTGGACAGCCCGGACCGTGCGCGCGCAGGCAAAGGCGGCCAGGACATGAGGGGACGGGGAATGCGCGACCTCTTCGACCCGCAACCCTGCGAGGGACTTTCTGCGGCGTTGGCAGCAGTCGATTGCGCTGATCCATGGGCTGCGATCTGGGCCCGGATGAGCCACGCGAACTGCGGTTTCGGCCGCAGCGGAAATGCTGCCAGTCAGATTGTCTTTGGCTTCGGTGTCGAAGGGCGAGGATCGTCAGCCGACGAGGCCGCGCGCCACTGGGTGGCGGGTGCCCGGGCGCGGTCCGCCACGAACAGCTAGGAGGGACCGCATGTCACGCAAAGATGCGATCCTATCGGCAGCCGACAGATGGGAGGAAGCTGACTAACGCTTCACCTTAGGCAGACCCAGCCAAGAGAGCCTGCTGAGCCGCGCTGGCGGCATCGTGGTGCAAAAGGGGTCGAGAGCGGGCATGCCCGCCCGCTCTTCAGGCCGGGCCGGACCTCCTCTGATGTCACCGCACAAAGCGGCGATCCGACCAGGTGTCTTTTTATGAGCGGCGAGCAAAAGGCGCTGACACTCACGGAGATAGTCGATCATCCTGCTGACTATCAGAATGTTTTTCCGAATATAAACAGAGGTTTATATCTTTCCTGATCTCGGCGGGCGCGGTAGCTTGACCTTGCTAAGCGCCACAGGGCGCAACACCGGGCACAGGAGCCGAGAATGACCCTTTCCAAGCATGGCGATTTCAACATCCCCGAGGCGGGCGACACCCTGCCCTCGATCGCCAACCGCAGCGACTACATCATGGCGCAGCGCAACGACGCGCTGGCGCTGGTCGAAGAGGCCGCAGGTGAGCTTGCCGCCGCCTATCAGCGGGTGATGAAGGCAGTTGCCAGCGTTCAGCTTGTCACCCGGTCGGAAGGCTACACCTACCGCTACTCGCACCGGGAGAACCCTCACTACAGCAACTTGTTCAACGACAGCTTTGACGCAAGCAAGGCGGTCGAGGCCTTCCGCAAGGCCGCAGACACCGACATCTGGCAAGCGCTCATCAAGGAAGCGGGCGTTGAACAGTGGATGGATCACCAGGCCCTCCAGGAGTTTCACAGCCAGCTTGCATCGGAAGTGCCGGAGGTCAGCCCGGAGAACCTGAAGGCGACATTCGAGACGCTGTTCAGCAACCGGCGCACGATGTTCTTGCGCGGGATGGCAAATGTCTTCTCCAACCTCGACAGGCGCTTCAAGTCGCACGACGCCTTCAAGGTGGGATCACGCATCATCATCGAAAGGATCACAGGCTACTCCGGCGGTTTCGACCGCCATTGCGGGGGCGCGACTCTCCTGAACGACGTCGACCGGTGCTTGCGCAAGGTTCTGGGCTTGCCGGATCGGCCTGGTTACCTGGTCCAGCAACTCGACAGCCTGCAAGGCAGAACCTACGGCCCGAAGCGAATTGAGTTCGAATGTGACTATGTAAAGGTGAAGGTTTACCTCAACGGCAACGCTCACGTTCACCTGAAGAAGGTCCCTGCCGAGCGCGTTAATCTGGCTCTGGCGGAATATTACGGCGAGGTCGTTCCTGATGCGGCGCCGGCCGATATGGATTGCGGTACCTTCCGCGAACGTCACGCAAATCTTCCATCGAAGGATCTTGCTTACTACCCCACACCTGACGACGCGGCGGATCGTCTGGTCGATCAGATCTACCTTTGGCGCGGCATGAAAATTCTCGAGCCCTCCGCCGGCACCGGCGCGCTCATTCGCGCCATCCGCAGGGAGATCGCGAAGCGGGGAGAGAACCGGTATGAGGAATACCGGCTGAGCGAAAGCGACGTGAGCGTTGACGCCATCGAGATCCACCCGAGCCGGGCCGCGCAGTTGCGTCACCATGAAGGAGACTTTTGCACTGTCACGGTCGACAACTTCCTGAGCCGCCCCGCTCTGCCGGTCTATGATGCGGTCGTGTGCAATCCGCCCTTCGCCGGAACACACTTCATGGCCCGTGTCACCCAGGCACTCGACCATCTGAAGCCGGGCGGCGTCCTTGTCGCGATCCTGCCCGTCACGGCCGAACTTGGCGAAAGCCCCAAACATGCCCGCTTTCACCGCTGGCTTGAGCGGGAATGCGCCAGCTTCAGCTGGCGCGACCTGCCTGCCGGATCGTTCGAGACGAGCGGCACGATGATCAACACGACAATCCTGAAGCTCAAGAAGCGCAGCTGAGCGGTCTCCCGAAAAATCGCCTGATTGGGCCCGCCGAAGCGCGGGTCCCCCCTCCCCTATGCACATGAGGATCAAGCCATGAAGGCAACCTTTATCATCCGCAATCTGACCGAGGACATCATGGGCGAGCTGGCAGACATGCATCCCGATGACCGGTTCGCAAAGCTGCACCGATGGGCCTTCGGCGATCTGCGCCATTGCGTGAGCGTCCAGTTCGGAAAAGCCAACGCTTTCCGCGACCGGGTGGAATTCAACACCGCCCGCAAGAACGGCGCCCCGTTCAAGTCGAGCAGCATGGAGCCGCGCCGCGGCTACAAGCTCGCCACCTTCGAAATCTGACGGCCCGCCCCTGGCAGCGAACGGAGGACGCCATGCGCTTCAAGCGACAAGCCCGACACGAGTTCACCGATACTGCGCGCAAAAGGGCGGCACTGCGCCGCAAGCAGCAACGCGAGCGGAACGCCCTGCCTCTCTTCGCTGAGCAGATCGCGGCCGAGCAGCCGGCCGAAAACGATGTGATGGAGGCTCGTGCACTTGCTTGGGCCGCGTCAGAGGTCCGGAGCCGCGCCTACAGAGCTAGCAAGTGGATCGAGGCACGACGGCGGCTGTCAGCCTTTTCAGCGAACGAGGCGGCCGTCCTGCGCCACGCCTGGAACTGTGCCCCATATCCCGCGGATCCGGTATTCCTTCTGGACTTTCTTCACGGTTATGCCGTCGGACGCTTCACCCTCGATGCCTTGCCTTTCGACTTAGTGGCGCGAAACCCGCACGGGCACCGGATCTCGGACTTTGATGGCGAGTAGAGCGAGGCCACGCCTCTCCTTATGCGCCGAAGGTTCAATTGGTCCCGCTTCGGCGAAGCTTCTTACTGGACACGGAGGCATGACTTGACGGCGGCGGCCGTCTGCGCAGTCCCCACCGCCAGGCCCTCGGGCTGAGTTGCACCAATCGGCGCAGCAGGGAGATTGACGTGCATGTCAGCGCACTTCGTAGACTATCTGCATTTACTGCCCTGCTGGCATGAACAGCCTAGGCGTCGAAAATCCGCACGTATCAGTAGAAGCCCCAGCCTGTTGACCGGGACTTCCATTTTTTCATGGGTCGATTATACTGGACACGTCTTACCAAGACAGCCCTGTTCGGGTTTGGCCCCGTGGTGTTCGTAGCACTGCGGGGTCGTCCAGTTCTCGACCAGGCTAGTTGCCCTTCACTAAAGCGAGGAAGGCAACGAGCAAATGTACCGCTGTCAACAGCAGCATCATCTGGTCTTCAGTCAACGCAGTTCCTTTCCGTTCTCGGGGTGTTGGTCGGGCGTGAGGGGCATGGCGCAGGGTCCTTTCTGGGGGTGCGGTACCCTTGTCCTAAGTCAACATCCGCCACCGGACAACCGGCATATGCACCCCTGAAACCCGCGCCCCGCAGCCTGTTTCCGTTGGGCACGGCCGTGACAGTCTGCACCCGCAAAGACGGGATATGTCCATGAACATCCGCTATCTGCACACGATGGCCGCGTGAAGGACCTGGACCGTACGATGGAATTCTCTTGCCTGCTGGGGCTGGAGGAGACGCGCCGCATCGACAACGAAAGGGCCGCTTCAGCCTGGTCTTCATGGCGCCGCCGGGCCAGCCCAATGCCTGATGAACTGCTTTGGAACTGGGACGGCGAAAGGCCAGCCGGAATGCCCGGTGGAACTGACCTGGAACTGGGGCGGCGACGAGGGCTTGCCTTCGGACAGCCGCCATTTCGGCCACCTGGCCTATCGCGTCGGCAACATCTACGAGATGTGCCAGACGCTGATGGACGCGAGCGTCACCATCAACCGCCCGCCGCGCGACGGGCACATGGTGCGCAGCCCCAAATGCTGCGACTTGCTTGTTTAGTCACAACCACTGCCATATTCGTCCCCATAGCTTTCATGAGGAGATGCCCTGTGGACCAAAAACAGTTTCCGCTCCAGCAGGGAAACCTCGACTTTATGTGCGGGACTTATGCAGCAATAAACGCGATGTATATTCGCGAAGAGATAGGCAGCCTAGACCAAGCAGCGATCCCCTTCCGCTTAGCTTTGATGTTCATGCAATCTACCAGAGACTGGGACCTTGCACAGGCGATATGCTTCGGGATCGGAGAAAAAGACTATCTCGAGCTTTTAGAGGCGCTAAGCTGGCGAGATTGTTCTTTCTTTCCAGACGCAGATTATAATGCCTCTGATGATCTTTTCGGAAAGCTGGAGCAATTACTCCAAGATGGAGCTGGACCCGTCATCGTTTCTCTTGTGGATCCGGGTGCGGAGGCATTTGATCCAGAAGAGGAGCGAGACGTCATACATTATACGGTGGTTAACGAAGTGATGCCGGAGTGCCTCGTCATCTTTGACAGTCAAGGAGATGAACCGATCGAAAGAACGGGCAGAGACCTCAAGTATCAGGGAACGGATGTTCGGCTTGGCTGCCTATACGTCATGGAAAGCAAGTAGCATCACGTTCGGATGCTTAGCCCGTAAGACTGCTTCTGCGATCCCCTGCCTTAACGCAATCGCATGACCTAGCGAGGGTCTGTAACGGACTCTTCGCGGCGACCTTCAAGCGCACGCTGACTGTCGAGTTCCTTCCTGCGATCTCTTGTATCGCGCTCGATCGAGCTATCGCCGCCTAAACGACTTAGGCCGCCGTGGAGCTTCTAATCACTCGGCAGTCACGGCGGTGAGCAGCAGCTTCCCCAAGTCGCCACAGTGTCGCATCTCGTTGAATGTCAGGAAGCAATATACTGTTTCCACTAGCTTTTCGCTCTTCCGGTTGCGACCGCCGTGTGTAGCCTCAGGTCATGGAAAGCGCCCACAGGGGCGCGCAAAGCAGAGGAGCTTGCCATGCACCATGATGCCCAGACCGTTGACGATCCCGCCCAGACCAGCGCTGTGGCCAGCGCGTCGCTGACCCGTCCCAGGTTGCATCTTTGGATCGTCATGCAGGACACGAAGGAAGGGATCAGCTTCGAGCGGTTCTTCTCCAGGGTGGCCCGTGACGCCTGGCTGCAAAAGTGGTGCGCTGATCGCTGGACAGCTGATAAGGGCAAGATGCCGGCCGACTGGCAGGACGCATACCAGGTCCTCAGTGAGAGCGGCGAAGACTTCCTTCACCTGTCGGAGCCTTTCGACCTGTCGGGCCATCCCGATCTGGCAATGCTGGCCTTCGATGCACGCACCCGTGCCATCATGCTCGCGGCACTCCGCTTGTGGCAGCGAATGAGCCCCGCCGGATACCTGCAGGAGACGATCATCGCTACTGATGCAGGCGCGTTCGACCCGCTCAGCCAGAGCGAGATCAATCGACTTTGCCGGATCGTAGGGGCATTCCAGTGAGCGCCCAGAAGCATCTCTTCGAGACGCCCCCCGAGGACATGGCGCGGCACGGCGCCGTCTGGTGGCGCGGGAATTGGCAATGCCGGAACTTCCACGGCTACTTCCAGAGCCGCGAAGGAGGCGCGGGCGTGTGGTGCTTCCAAATCTATGCCTTCGGCGACACCGACTGTTGCGTCTACGCCCTGAACGCCTTGGGCGAGATGGTCCAGAAGCGGGCTCCTCTCGACGACCAGAACAGGATCACAATTTGCGGCCGCAAGTATGGCCGGAGGCAGTGGGCACACTGATCGACGCGCGAGGGGCAAAGTATCCACATATCTTGTGGACAATTCGGTGGCTAAGGCAGGAACGGCAGGATGTTTCGCCTGATATTGCGCTGCCTAATTGTCGAGCACCAAGAAACGGCCATGAGAAGGGGGTGCGGGAAACCGCGCCCTCTCTTTGTTTCCGGCAGGTTGGGGCGGCTACGATGGAGGGCCAGCATCCGTCGCTCGACGCTGCACCGGCAGCGCTCCGAGCGCTGAGCGGGCTGGCGAAGAAACCTGCCATCTTGTGAAGAATCCTCGCGCTCCGGGGTCGAAGCTCGGAAATGTTCAGATCTCAATATCTTGATAAGTAACGGTTTTTAGCTTTTCCAGAGGCTGCGAAACCGCTAATTTCGAGACATGGGAAAGGCCATGAGGGCCACAAAAAGCACAGGAGCGCCCATGTTACTCGAACTGCCCGACAACCTGTCGGTCCTGCAAATCTCGCCCTATGCGGGCGACGTGCTGACAGGCAGCGATGCCCCGAACGCGGTCTGGTACATTCTGGGCCAGTCCAATGACGGAACTGAGTTGTGCCGCACGGCGGGGATCATCTGCCCGAACGAAGCGGGACAGACCCTTTTTCGGCTCACGCAGCGCGCGCGGATCAATGGTCTCTCATATCACGACGCCTTTGAGCGGACGAGTGCCAAGGAGGCGGAAGCATTCGGCAGTCGGCTGGCGGAACTGATGTGGGAGGCAATCGAACGGGACGGCAATGTTCCCGACGACCCCGAAGCCTATGCCAATTTGGCCGACCACCACCCGATTGACGCACTGCGCACCGGCTTTCTCGAAGCTGCTGGCATTATCTGACCCGATGGAGAGCAAGATGAAAGACTTCCAGGACCTCGATCTGACCGCCGCAGCCGTCAGCCACTTCGCCCTCGACATGCTCTATGTCTCGCCCCTCAACCCCCGTCAGGACGTGAACAGCGAAGGCATCGACATGCTGGCCCAGAGCATTGCCAGCGTTGGCCTGATCCAATCGCTTGCGGGGCATCTGGACAATGACGGGCGCGTCGGCATCGTCGGCGGCGGTCGGCGCTTGCGGGCGATCAAGCTGGCGCTGGAACGCGATCCCGAAGCCGGGACGCGCCACCCCGAACTGGTCGAAATCCCTGTGCGCGTCACCACCAGCAGAGACGTGGCAATCGCATGGGCCAGCGTGGAGAACGTGGCCCGGGAAGCCCTCGATCCTGCCGATGAAATCCGTGCCTTTGCGCAGCTGCGCGATACCGGCGCGACCGTGGGCGAGGTTGCCCGTACCTTTGGCGTCACCGAGCAGCACGTCTATCGCCGCATGGCGCTGGCCGATCTTCCTTCTGAGGTTCTGGACGCTCTCAAGGCGCGTCAGATTTCTCTCAACACCGCTGCGGTCTTCACCTTGGCAAAGGACAAGACCCTTGCCCTTGAGGTTCTGGATCATGTGCGCGGTCGTGATACCACTCCCCATTACCTGCGCTCGATGCTCCTGCCCGATGCGATCAAAGCCACCGACAGCCGCGTAAAGTTTGTCGGGCTGGACGCCTATGAGGCGGCAGGTGGCACCCTGACCCGCGACCTGTTCAGCGAGGACGTGGCGCTGCATGACGAGGACGTGCTGAACCACCTCTATACCGAAAAGGTGCAGGCCGAAGCGCAAGCGTATGCGCAAGGCTGGAAGTGGTTCGAGGTTCTGGAGAGTTCCTATGCAAGCTACCAACTGACCGAGAAGATGCAGCGGGTCTACAAGGTCGAGGGCGATCTGTCCGAAGAAGAAGCCGAACGCTACGACGAATTGGCTCAACTAGCAGAGAGCGAGGCGCTGGACGAGGCAGGGCAAGCCGAGTTTGACAGCCTCCAAGGGAAGCTGAACGGCGACTATTCCGACGCGCAGCGCCAGATTGCGGGTCTGTTCATCTTTGTCAGCAACGGCGTCCTGTCGGCCAGCGGGCCGTGGATCAGGAAGGAGGATCAGAAGGTAGCGGTTGAGACGGGTGTTCTGACGGGCCACGCGGCCAGCACCGTCACGCGTCAAGCGGACATGGCCGATGCGCCTGCCGCCCGCTACAGCAACTCTCTGCTGGCCGACCTTCACACCTTGCAGCTGCATGCGGTGCAAGGCGCACTGGCGCGCGATCTTGATCTTCAACTCGATCTGCTGGCCTTCCAGCTTTCGACCGAGGGCTATGGCAGCATCTTCGACATTGCTCCGACGCAAGCCAAGATCGTGCCGGAAAAGGCAGACGGTCTGACCCCAGATCCGATCCTTGAAGGCGCGGAAAAGTCGAGCCGCTGGCTGGCAGAAGCGGAACGGGTCGAAGCCTTCGAGGCATTCCGCGCCAAGGGCAAGAAACATCGTGATCAGGTGCTGGCTGTCGGCCTCGCGCGGCTCATGCCCCACCGCAGCAACGAGTTGTTCGGCAAGGTGGCCGATCTGTCCGGAGCCGATCTGCGGGCTGTCTGGACCCCCACCAAGACAGACTTTTTCGGGCGCATGAAGTCCGACCACCTGGACGAACTGCTGATGGAACTGACCGGCCTTGGGCGCGACGACAAGCGGGTGCAAACCTTCTGCAACCAGAAGAAGTCGGGGAAGGCCGAGGGGCTGGAAGATCTGTTCGCAGACGAAAAGGTGCAGGCGATCTGGGGGCTGGACGAGGAAGGCCGGAAGCGCATTGCCGCGTGGGTTCCCGACTGCCTCTGATCCCAGACCAGAGGGCGCCCGTCAGAGGGGCGGCGTCAGCGCCGCCCTTTTTGCATGTCTTCACCCGACACCCCACCCGCTTCGGCAACGACATTCTTGGCGCTCCGCCCCATCGGGCGGAACGTCACTGCGACAAGCCTCTGATCCGCTTGAGGATCGGATAGCTATTCCCTTGTTTCAAATGGCTTTTCACATTGTTTTGCAACTTGGCCGTGGTAGTTTGAGCGCATGGGGAAAGGCGCGTCCAGCGCCAGAAGGCACAGGAGCCGCCCCGCTCCACCAACGTCTCGAAGCGGCCCTGCGGCTGCATCCGGCACAGCACCGGAAGGAAAAGGATATGGCGGGTAGCGTCAACAAGGTCATTCTGATTGGTAATTTGGGACAGGACCCCGAACTGCGAAGCTTCCAGAACGGGGGCAAGGTAGCCAACCTGCGCATTGCCACCTCGGACACATGGAAGGACCGCAATTCCGGCGAACGCCGCGAAAAGACCGAATGGCACACGGTTGCCATCCAGGCCGAGGGGCTGGTGAAAGTCTGCGAGGATTTCCTGAAAAAAGGCAGCAAGGTCTACATCGAGGGACAGCTCGAAACCCGCAAATGGCAGGACCAGTCCGGCCAGGATCGCTACAGCACCGAGATTGTGCTGCGCCCCTTCCGAGGCACCCTCCAGATGCTCGATCCCCGGAGTGACAGCAATGGTGGCAATGGCGGGCGCGGCCAGAGTAACGGCAGCGGCGACTATGGTGGCGGCAGGAGCAACGGCAACAGGAGTGATGCCGGAAGCGCAGGCGAGCATGGCGGGCGCGGCGGCAGCCAAGCTGGCGGCTATGGGGGCCGGTCGGATTATGACGACGAGATCCCCTTCGCGCCCTGCGTCCTGCTCTGACGGCGGAGCGCGAGAGCGATGGTCAAGTTCATGACGCGCCGCCAGATCGCCTGCTACCTGATCGGCGTGAGACTGCGGGAGGAGCTTCGGCGGAAGCGTCAGGGGATGCGCGATCCGGTTCCCCTGACGCGCGATCACCCGCTGTCGCCCTGCTGGCAGCAGAGCGACTCCCCCCCTTCGGCATAACCAGAAACGTCAGCGGGCCAGAAACAGGCCCGCCCATCACCCGAGCCACCAGGAGAGCGAAGCATGCACAACGAAGCGAAAGTCAACGTGGTCGAGGGCACGGGGCTTCTTCTTGGGGAGAGGCATCCCCGCGCGAACACAGCCTTCGTGGGCGACCTAATGATTGCGGAGGCAGATGTCTGGCAGGCACTCGACGGCGATCCTGACCTGTCCTTCGAGAACGCCCAAGAGAGCGATGGCTATTGCGTTGTCTTTCCACGCGCTGATCTTCCCGTTGCCGCCCGACACGCACGGGAGTGGTGGCAGACGCTCGATACCAGCCACCGGCTTAACCAATCTGAACCGAAAGGAGCGACCATGAACGTGACCAGCATTGTTGTCTGCGAGGACAACGTACCAACCGACGTTGCGGTGTTCGCCAGTGACCAGCTGGCCCACGCACATCTGCTGAAACACTACCGGCAGATCTAGAAGACAGCCGAGGCAACCGGCGATCTGCCCGAGACCTGGCAGGAGATCCGCGATGAACTGCAAGCCCAGGACCGGCTGGCTGACCGCGACGTTGCGCACATTCAGCAGCATGACTTCGACGCCTTCGCGTGAACGCTTCCAGAAGTTTCCCCCGGGCCGGTAAACCGCCGGTTGAACTTGCGCCTTTACCACGGCAAAGCTCCTGCACTTCTATTGGACGAGGACATTGCGCATTAAGATTTCAACTCTTGCTGCCGCTCTTGTGGCTTTGACAGCGGGCTGCACCGCAACTGATAGCCCCAGCACTGCCAGCACCAGTGCAGCTGCTAAGAACGGACACGATCTGACGAAAGTCTGCATGACCGCTGACGGTGTTCCTGTCTCGGAAGGCACCATTCGTGATGGCAAGACGTGCAGCAAGCCGGATCACATCATGGTCGTTCCAGCGCCCACTCTCGTGTGGCGCTGAGCCCTCAGCCATTGAACAACCCTGCGGTCTCGTCTGCCCGGACGCTACTGTGTGAAGTCTCTCCGGGCTTTGCCTTATCTCGGGATTGTTCAGCGAGATGTTGTCGTTGACCGGGCAGAGACACGGGCTAGGATTAGCTTATCGGGCCGGTAGGCGCGTGGCATTGAATACTCATGGGTGGCCTTACTGGTGAGTGGCCCAAACGAACCGCCAGAGCTTTGGCCGGCATCCAACCGGCGCGAATGCAGAACGACCAGTCAAAGCCTCTCCTGGAATCTCGGGGGAGGCTTTTTCTATTCTGACCTAATCCCAATGAGAGTATATTAGATCAATTCGTTGAAAAAGCTTGTCTTTGTGCTATTTCTTGACGTGCAGCGAGTGGCCGCTGCCAATGTCACAGGAGACAGCAATGCCCACGATCCAGGAGCGCAAGCGCGCCTTCCGATCCCGTGTCTTTCACGCCAGCCGACTGATTGTCGCGTCAGATGTCGCGGCGGCGAGATGCACCTACCTGTCCGGCGACGACCGCGACATGGTTCTGACAGCCATCATGCGCCGGGCCGCGAAAGACAGCGACCTTCGCCTGGCCATTTGCAGCGCCTTCGGCACTGACTGGCTGGATGTCAGCTGGCACGAGATCGCGGACAGCAACAACCACTTGTCAGACCGCGAACTGGCGCAAGCTGCCGCACAGGCAGCCGAGGAAGCCGAGTGGTACCTCCACCATGTCGCAATCCCGCAGATGGCCGCGCGGCTCGATCCCGAGTGTCAGGTTTACACGATCATTCGGACCGAGGGCGATTGGACCCATGTGGAAACCTTTGAAGCAAGTTGCCTTCGCAACGTGATCAGGGCTGTCAGGCTCTGGGACAGACGCACCATTCGTGGAGTTCCGTTCCTGTCGATCTTCGCGCGGGTCGAGGTCAAGGACCCCGACGGCAGCAGCTTCACCCTCTGAATGCCCCATTCCTTGCCGCCAGCGAGACCGGCGGCAAGGAATGGCCCGCAAGGACCTTCAAGATGACAACCGAGACGAACGACTTCTGCGTCTGCATGAAGGTGCAGCGAGACGATAACGGCAACCTGACCCAGCTCCTCTTCAGACACGCAGACGGGGCCTTCGGCACCTTCGAGGATGCCGAGTATGTCCTGGCGCCGGCCGAGGAGGTCGACAACAGCCAGCAGCTGGTCCGCGTCGACCAGTTGGTTGACACCCTTGCCGGGATGATCAGCTTCAGGGACAGGTTAGATGTCATTCCAGATTTCAGGACCCTCCCACATGACCGTCACGGCATGCCGAATGTCCTGAAGCTCAAGCTGGCCTGCGAAGCCTGCTCCCACGTGTGGCAGGTCCAGGCCTCGGTAATCGGGACCACACAGGAATGCCCGAGGTGCAAGAGCCATGGCTATGTAGACCTCGGGAAGATGGAGTGGGTCGGGCCCCGCTCCCCCATCCTGCAAGCCCTGTGGGGCCGCCTGCCCGGTCCCGAGCGCTTGAGCGTCCTGCTCCGTGACGATCTTGAACTCGTCAGCCTCGGGCGCACGATCCGGCTCCAGCATGCTCAGGGTTACAGCCTACACTATGAGGCCGGGGATGTTGGCGTCCGCCTGACCGTTGTGAGAGATGGGGGGGGACAACCCGTCGTGGTTCATGTCGACGAGGACCATACCACAGTTACAGTTACCGAAGGCATGCGGAGGGTCAGCAGATGACTGCGACCATCCTGCAGCCCGCACAGTTATCTACCACCCAACAGGAACAGAGGTTCATGAAGTTCAGAGAGACAGAGATCGACACGGGCATCCGCGCAGCATTGGCGATCGAGGCCGCGGGCGGATGGAAGGAGTTCGATCCGTCAAGCCATCTCGCGTCTGTGGGCGACGACCAGGTAGAGCAGGTCATGGTCGAGCTGCGCCGGTATCGCGGTCCGGCAGACATGCCTCCGGATCCCCGCCACCTGCGGCTGCTGATAGACGCCGCCGCCTACCTGAACAACGAAAAGAACCGCGCAGCTGGCTGGCTCATCAACGGCATCGACCCAACGATCGGCCGGCGGATGCTCAATGGCTCACGCGAGGTCTTCTGGTCAGGCTTCTTCACGGCCTACTGCTTCGGTCTCGGCCTCAGCACCTACGATCAGCCTGAGGACTATCTGCGGGATCAAGGATAGGTTCTCCGCGGAAGTCCAGGCACGGCGCCACATCCACTTGGCTGCAGATGGCCCTGAGATAAACCGGATGCCGGACCCCGGCCGCGCCGTCGCCGATCGCGCGGCCCACATGCTCAATCCGCCAATCCCCCTCTTCGTCGCAGATGATGGACCCTTCCCGGGCGGACAGTTCGCCCGGATCCATCCACACGCGTTTCACCGGCAGATCGCCGGTGGCGCCAGCGCTAACCAACTCGAACCAGTCGGTTGTGAGACCGTCAGCGGATCTCATACCCCCTCCATCGCATTCCATAGCTGTTGTTGTGAAGAGTAGCGCTCCTGGAACGTTCCGGGCAATGCTGCCAGGCACAACCAAAGCGCAATCGAGATATAGCAATGTGCTGGTGTGGACGGCTCCTCATCCCACCTGTGTTACGATTTTGCCTTCAACAGCCAGATGAGAGGAGAGCGCGATGAAGATCACACCTGTCCGTATCGGCATGGATACGGCGAAATCCGTTTTTCAGTTGCATGGGGTTGCCGCTGATGAAGAGGTCGTTGTTCGGCGGCAGTTTCGTCGATCGGAGATGATCCGTTACTTTGAGAAGCTTCCGCCTGCACTTGTCGCAATCGAGTCCTGCGGCAGTTCGCACCACTGGGCCCGGTTGCTCACGTCGTTCGGTCACGACGTGAAGCTGATACCTCCCCAGTATGTGAAGCCATATGTGAAGCGCGGGAAAAATGATGCCGCGGATGCCGAGGCTCTGTGCGAGGCGGTGACCCGTCCGAGCATGCGTTTCGTGCCCATGAAATCAAAGGAACAACAAGCAGCCTGTATGTTGATGACAGTTCGGGAGCGTCTGGTCAGCGTCAAGTCGCAGCTTTCCAATGCCTTTCGTAGCTATGCCGCGGAGTTCGGCATTGTGGGCGCTGCCGGGCGGCAGAACGTCAATGCCCTGATCCGCCAAGTGCTCAGCGATGATACGTTGCCTGAGCTGGCGCGCGATCTCTTCCGCTTTCAGGCGAAAGAATACTCAGCGGTAGAGGCGCGCCTGGAAGAGATCGAAGCCAGGCTCATGAAATGGCATCGCCAGAATGAGGTCAGCCGGCGCATCGCAACGATCCCCGGCATCGGACCAATCGGGGCAGCAATGCTCAGCATGAAAACCCCGCCCGCAGAGAGCTTCAGATCCGGACGCGACTTTGCCGCCTGGATCGGGCTGACGCCGAGGCATCACTCGACGGGCGGGCGAATGCGGTATGGCGGCATCACGAAGGCTGGTGATGCGGCGCTTCGCTCTGTTCTGGTCGTGGGAGCCACAGCATTGCCCAGACACATCAGGGCTGGTCGGCACAAACCTACGGCCTGGGTCGCGGCGCTACTTGAACGCAAGCCGCCAAAGCTGGTCGCCGTGGCACTGGCCAACAAGTTCGCGCGTATTGCCTGGCGCCTGATGGTGTCCGGCGGAATTTACAGTCGACCACTCGAAAGAATGGCGGCATAATCGAGATCAGGCTTCGACGGATAATGGCCGGCGAATAGCCTCATCAGACTTGCAGGACGCAGGAGATGGAACAACCAATCGGTCGATACGAACGTGATTCCGAAGGTTACACTGGCATCAGTGATGCCGCCAATGTGCTTGGAGCGGGCGTAGCGTACACCATCTGGGCCAGCGAGTTCATCTCGCGCAAACAGGCCGGACATCTGATAGCAAGCGATTTGGTTAGAAGTCTGCTTTGATCCTACAAGGAGGGGCCGTCCACATCTGCAACCTTTATTCGGCAACCATGCCCCAGGACGCGATGAGGCAGCTCTTCGCGGGCCTCGGGGATCGCGTGGGCAACCTCGAAGGCGGCCGGATCTTCCCCGATCAGCTGGCGCCGGTGATCCGGCACGGGGACGAGGGACTTGAACTGGTGAAGGCGCGTTGGGGCATGCCGTCGCCGCCGGCGTTCCTGAAGACCGAGCGCGATCCCGGCGTAACCAACGTGCGCAATCTGGCTTCGCCGCACTGGCGCCGATGGCTGAGCAAGGGCCACCGCTGTCTGGTGCCGCTCACTTCCTTCGCCGAGCCTCGTGGAAAAGGGAAAGGCAATCAGTGGTTCGCCAGTGCCGAAGACCGGCCAATGTTCTTTGCCGGCATCGAGTGCCGCGGGTGGAAATCTGTCAGAAAAATCAAGGACGGCGAGACTGTGGATGATCTCTATGCCTTCCTGACCACTGCACCGAATGCGGAAGTCAAACCGGTTCATCCCAAGGCCATGCCGGTGATCCTCACCGAGCCAGACGAATGGGCTGCTTGGATGGATGGCTTGCCTGCAACCGAACTGCAGCGGCCGCTGCGCGACGGTGCCTTGCAGCTGGTCGAGGACAGCCAGTAGGGGATAAGGTCGGCAGTCACGCCACCGCCTGGCCATCGCTGAACCAAGTCCTTCGCGGACCCATAGCCGATGATCGAGCAGTTGGTCCTGCCTCCACACGCCGTGCAAGGGACATGGCGTAGCCAGCCGGGTTCCTGATCTCCGCCCCCTTCTCAGCCATCTTCCCCAGCCCGAAGAGCGCCGAGAGCGTTCCCGTGATGCCGAACTGGCTCTTCAGCCGCCCAAGGTAGCCAGAGGAAAGCGCCAGGTCCCGGCCGTAGGTGTCGATCGTCTCGGACAAGACCATTTCCCAAGGTAAACCCGCTGCACGTTCCTGCGTGACCTCGAGCGTTGAGCGAAACGTCACCGGCGCAGCCGCCAGCAAATCAACTAATTTTCGATCTTCTTCAGGTTTATTGGAATGAGGATCTTTATGCTCCGCAATTCTGCGGTGCAGGGGGCGCAGTGTTGCGGGACCAGATGTGGCGATGGGCGCTGCCTCAGCCGTGACAGCTTTGATCGTCTCGGCCTTGGCCGCCGCGGGCAGTCCGATCATGGCGCTCAAATGGCTGATCATGGCCTTGGCGCGCGTCAGGAGGCCTGTCAGTGTCGACAGTTCGGCCGCGGCGTCCTTTCTGCGCGGCAGGGTGTCCAGCAGCTCTGAGATGGCCTCACAGGCCGATCGGCAAAGGTCGGGATGGGTTTGAATGTCCCGCATCATCGAGCGCGCCTCGAACAGTTCGCTGTAGACCCTGCGCAGCTTGGTCTTGTTCTCGCGGTGCTGGTGGGCCAGCGCGAAAATTTCCTCGGCCCGTGCGCCTAGGGGTGCAAGCGAAATGCCGGCGGCACAGCCGGAGATCGCGCCATTGCTTTCGCGACGGACCCGGCGCTTGCAGTTGGCCGAATCCCGGAAGGCGATGAGGCCTATCCTGCAGAGCGATGCCTCGATCCTGGAAAGCTTGTCCTCGCTCCAGTCGAGGTCATAGCAAATCTCGAACTTAGGCCATGCGAGGATCGGCTCGTGACCGGGTGTCCAGTCCAGCGCCCTGGTGCGCTTGATGTAATAGCCCAACAGCGTGATCTGATCGCTGTTCAGCCTCAGGGAGGCTCTTGCGTCGTTGATCTGATCCCACAGCTCCAGGTGCGTGATACCGTGGGGAAGTCCCTTATAGCTGTCTGCGAGGGATGCTGCGCGCACCCTCTCTTTCGTCATTGCCCTCATGTTCCTGCTCGTGGTTGGGCCCACGGAAAGCCATCAACAGCCATAACTTATGCGTTCGCAGAACTGCGTTTTTTTCTTGCCAGACTGTCGGGAAATACGCTAAAGCTGAAGACGACCAAGAATTCAGGCTTTAGCGCACTCCCCTCGTTGATCTTTCAGCGGGGGGTTGCTCTTTTTAGGGGTATCGCTCCTTTCTTCTTGTAGAGCGTGCCGAGAATCCGCACACTATGTAGAGCTTTACTCTCACCGCCGGTTAAACGGCAAGAATTTTTCCGGAACTCTGCGACAATAACTGGCACATTCCGGTTTTTGGGGAGTGTGGGCTTGTATTTTCACGCCCACACCCGCCGATCCTGCTGATCACAGGCTGGTGATTCTGCCATTCTTGTAGAGACGCGGCCCCGCCATCGTACCAGCCTCACGGCGCGGCGGCAGGTAGAGCGACAGCTCCGGATGCCGGTCAGCCATACGCTTCGCGAGCGCTTCGTAATTGGTAATCCAGTTACCGGTGGACGAAAGCTTCAGCACGTAGGCGTTGCCACTCCCGCCACCCGTCGGCTTCGTAATGGAGGCAATGAAACTGATGGAGCAGTTGGTCGCGTAGTAGCCATGCCGCGTGAGCTTGCAACCTGGCTTGATAAATGTGGCGAAGTGGGGTGCCTTCTGCACAACCACGCGGCTGTAGCCTTGGGCCTCCAGATCCTGGCCGTACAAGCTGTACAAGGCTTCCGAATATTTGCGTTCGTAGCTTGCCGTGGTCGCACCAGCGGGCAAGGTTAGGATCAGGTTCGGATCTCCTGCGAGGCCAGCGCCGGGGCTTGTCAGCCACCCGAGGGCGCCAGCGGCAAGCCCTGCCCCGCCGAAGGACTGGCCCATGCCAGCCGCCAGACCCGCGTTGACGACGTTGTTCGTTCCCACGCGGCTTACCGTGTCTTCAGCCGTGCCCACATCGATGCCGACATCAGCGAGCGTCCTTGTCTCGGCGGTAGAAGGCTGGGAGGTGACCTGTTCTTCGGTCGATGACACGCAGCCGGCAAGGGCCAACGCAGTGCCCAGGGCGAGGGATAGCGATCTGATGGTCATGAAGCTGCAGCCTCCATTGTCTGCTCTGGTTGAACGGTAAGGGACGCGGGCGCCAGAACCTGCTCCAGCGCCCCAGTGATTGCGCCGCGATCCTTCAGGCTGGAGATCCGGACCAGCGGAATGCCAGCCGCGCCGGCGGCAAGGTTCTTTTGCGTATCGCGGTTGCGGACGCCATCGGCATCCTTGCGGTTCCTGCCGTAGTGACCAGCGCCGTCGAACTCGATGATCAACCTGACATGGCCCTGCGGATCGAAGACCACGAAGTCTGCCCGCTTGGCGCTCATCAGCCGCCACTTTGCATAGTCCTTGCATCCGAGGAACGCGCCATAGGTGGCTTGTGGTGAGACGTGGTAGCCACGGGCATGCTCCCCGAGCCACAGATTGATGATGCGGAAGAGTTGGAGTTCGCTCTTGTTCATCAGGGGCCGGGCGGTGAAGCCTGCTGTCTTCACGTCCCGCTGCTGCTGCGCCGCCTTCGATCTGCGCAGGAACAGGAGCAGGCCGCCAATGACGATGATCGCAAAGATGATCAGGGTGCTGTTGGACATGCGGACGCCTTTCAGTCGGCCTTGAGGAAATGAGCCGGTGCCGGGTTCAAAACGAGGTGCAGGAAGTGCGCCCGTGCCTGTGGAACCATCGTTCCGATCGTAAAGAGGACGTATGCGAGCACGAGGGCAAGCAACACAACCAGAAAGGGTGCCAAGCGTGTCTGTTTGGCCGCACCCGATGCTCTGGACGACTTTCCGTGCAGCGGGATCTGCGCGGCATAGGAGGGCAGCTGCGCCTCGGGCATCTGCACCGTAACCCCGGACCGGACGCCTGGCGCGTTTTTTTTACGGGTGGCTGCGGACATGTCTCATGCCTCCTGTTGCTGGCAAACCTTCAGGATTTTCATTGGGCTCATTGCACGGCCCCCCTGCCGAAGTCCGCCACCGCATCTTCCCGCAATTGGTCGCTGTTGATGGTCTCGTAGCGGTTCGTATTGCGGGTGATGGCGTCCTGCCGCGTGTACAGGTCTTCCAGCGCCTTGCCGTAGGTGGACTCGGTGCCGGTCAGCCTCTCGATGTCGGTCACAGCATCGAAGTCGATCATTCCGCTCGACATCATCATCCCGGTCCATTCGGAGAGATCGACCTGATCCATGTCGAGAGACTGGAACTGCGCGACGGTTATCCCCTGACAGTTTGGCGTTCTAGGTGACCCCCAGCTGATGCCGAGTTGCTCGCGCGCCTGTTCGTTCATGATGCGCGAGAGCGGCGAGTTGAACGTGCAGAAGGCTGTCCGCCGTGAGACGCAGTGCCCGAAGATGCTCCTTGAACAGTACTCCCCGATCTCGTGAGTCGATTTGAGGGCACGCTTCACCATCAACTCCTGTTCACCCTCCGAGCAGGCGAAGAGGACGGCCGAGAGAACGTTGATCAGCGTGTAGATCGTATAGGCGGTCATCACGGCGCTCATCACTGTCGCGGCGGCCTGTGTCAGGCCAATGCTGCCTGGCTGAAGCTGTCCACCGACAAATGCCGGGCTTCCGCCAGCCTGAAAGATCGAGTTCGCCGCTTGCTCGCCGAAGACCTCCGCGGTCCAGCTCGCGGCCTTCTTCATCATCTCCTGCTTTACCGCTTCCATGGAGAGTGCATTGCCGACGCTCTTCGCCGCCTCGCTGTTGCCGATAATCGACTCCCAGGTCTCGGTCAGAGGCCGGGTCAGCTGCGAGAAGCTGTTGCGGGTCATGTCTTCCATCGACACCCAAGATGACGTGACCGGGTTCGCCATGCTGGTGCCTTCCAAGGCTCGGGAGAGGCGGGAGACGGAGAAGGCCAGCTGCAGATAATCGGCCACGCTGACGCCCGAGGGTGTGGTGCAGCAGTTCGAGAGGCCAAGGGTGCGGCGAGAGCAGGTTTCCGGCTCGCCGGTGAAAAGCTGGCAGCTCAGCATGGCAGCATCCCGGTCAACTGCGGTGCCGAGATCCTCAGCGCATTGCATGTCGCTCATGAGCATGTCGGCCGCGGCGAGCTTGGCTGCCGTGTCAGCCAGATCAACAGCGCCGCTTGTTCCTGTATTCAGGATGCAGTCGTCGCCCAGGCAGCTGACATTGGACTCGCAGATGTTCAGCTCTTCCACGACGGGGCTGGAGTAGTGTTCAACCTCACCACATTGGTAGCGGTTCTCGTAGACGGCGCATTGGCCACCCGCCAGCGTGACGGAGCAGCTGCGCCCGATGAAGGTACAGGCGCTGTCGCCCTGCAGAGGAGCGCAGCTGTTCGTCGAGACGAAGCTTTCGCCTGCCCGATCATTGAAGCAAGACGGCGTGATGGTGATCTTCGTGGCTGCCCGGTCCGACAGCATACCGAAGGGCGATACGGGAATGTCGGCCCCACAGAGCTTGCCGGGCTGGCCACCGCTGCCAGTCCAGGCGTTCACGCAGCCATTGGCATCCCTGACAGTTTCCTCGACAGTGTATTGCAGCGTGCAGGCGGCATCCCCCGTGAGCGCCAACATCTCCCTATAGCGTGTCGCGTTGTAACCCCACGGGGTGAACAAGGCCGTAGAATCAAAGTTCAGTCGAACCACCGCCCGACCGTCAGTTTGCACAACCCGGTCGCAAAGCCGGTAGGCACTGTATGCTCGCTCAGTCCATGTGGTGTTTTGTTCGCTGCCGCTCTCGGTGTAGAAGATCGTGTCAACATATTCCCCCAAACGATATGTGCAGCCTGCCTGGACGAATTCAGAGGTCTCTGTCCGTCCCAGGAAATGACCATCCCAGTAGACAGCCTTTGACCTTCCGCCGCGAAAGCCTGTTTCAACGATCTTGTCGCCGGACACGCCTCCAATGCCTTGGCGGTAGCGGTAGATGTAGCCGCTGGAGGGTTCACGCACCTGCTGACGAGCTGATCCTCCCGAGACACCAATCTCGTGGGCGTTCGACGGGCTAGCAGTGATGGCGGGAAGGTTCATCATTCCGTTGCCGGTCATGATCCTTGTGCCGTCGTGAGTCACATAGCCATTCGTGTTGAGGCCGGTGGCCGTCAGGCGCGCATTGCTCAAAACAATCCCAGGCCGCGCCCGGAACCTCATAATCGCGCCGGTCTGTTCCCCTGCCTGATCGAGCACTAACTCCAAGCACCTCGCCAAGCTCGCGCAGGCGCGAACCGACAGCTCGCCCCGATCAGCTGTCGGGATCTCTCTTAGCACCGAGAGCTTTGCGCATGTCTCCGGCGCATCTGTTCTCACCCGCACCCCGGAGAAGCCGCAGTAGCCCTGCCCGCCTATTGTCAGGTAGTTGAAGAGCGGCCTCGGCCCGTTGTAGGTCCGCTCAGCCGTCATGGGTGCAACGCTCAATGCGAAGCTGTCGCAGGTGTTGATGACCGAGTTGTCGTAGCTGTAATCGACCTGACCGGTTTCCTGCCTGATGATGCACTCGCCGAACTCGACAGTTTCGGTGGAGCCCTCGCCCAGAACCTCGCGCGAGCGGAACAGGAAGTCTTGGCCCGAGACCGAAGGCAGACCCTCGCTGCTGCGCAAAACGCTCATGGCGTTGGCCTCGGCATTTACCTCGCCGGTCGAACCGTACTTGCCGCTCCCCGCCTCCAGCCTGCCCAACTCGGTGTCCCGGTAGGAGTAGAGGTCTTCGTAGGTGGTGATCGAGGGCAACGTGCCTGCCGTCGCGCTCTGACCTGCCACTCCGTAGGTCATATCCCGCGAATTAAACGTGACGTCCCCATCGGGAGAGCCGTCCCTGATCGTGATGTTCTGGCCTTCGCGGGCATACAGGTCCCTCGGGTCGAGCTTGAAAGTGTCGGTGTTGGCTCTGGACGCAGCGTCCTGCATAGCCTGAGAAGTCTGTGCCAAGGCAGCGTCCAGCACCGACAGGTGCATGGTGGCGCCAATGCAGACCGTCTTCATCACAATCGAGATGCGGCTCATCATCATAGGTTCAGCCCCCAAAGACCGTGGCGCAGCAGTCGGTCCAGTTCCAGCGCAGGTAGATGGGCATTTCCGCTACGCCCGGCACGGTTCTGCCGGCTCCCCACCGCAGGATGCTTTCGCCAGATGCGTGATTGCGCCGTCCCTCGGCCCTCGGCCAGGCCGCCTGCCAGCGATAATGCGAGCGTTGGAGCATCGGCTTGTATTGAGCCTGGCAGAGCGCGTCATTGCCGACAGTGCTGCGCTCAATGCCGCGCGCCGCGTTCATGGCGAGGATTTTCTGCGAGGTCGAGGAGGAGAACTGCACTGGCCCCTGGGCATGCTCGAAGCCGGTATAGGGGGCCATGGTGGTGGTCCAGCTGCCGCCGCACCAGAACAGTCTGTCGATCGGGTTGCCGAAGCTCGCAGAAACCGAGTCTGCGGCACAGGCGGCTTGAGCCACGATGCTAGATCCAAAGACGGACATGGGGTTGCCGTACATGGCAACGATAGGATCGTTCCACATCGGGTCGATCTCGGACATGTAGAGGATGTCGATGTCCGAGTAGGAGGTGGCGCACTTGGTGAACAGCTCCATCATCAGGACGATCGGGAAGCTGTAGGTATGAACGTGGTTGAAGCTCTGCTGTTCGAGGTCCGAGGTGGGATCGCCCGAGGTGCCCAGGTAGAGGTCGTCGGCAATGCCGATCTGCATGCCGCCCAGGACCGACGAGCAGCCGGGGGTCATAGTGGTCTCGTAAAGCTCACTAGGAAGCCACATGCCGACAGGAACCCCAATGGTTGGCAGCGCACCGGTCTCACAGACGCAGACCGCCCTGTCGGCTGCACCTGATGGCACGCGCGGCCGAGAGGACATTGCAAAGCCATTGGCATCCTGTCCGTTTGCCTGCTGCGAGCTTCGAAAAATGGTTATCCCTGAGATCCGCAGCGGAAAGATGCAGGACCAGCATACATTACTGACGATCCCCGAGCCGATGATGTTGCTAGCCGGGCATTGACCGAGGGCCATCGCCCCCGTTGCACTGACTGCCAAAGCCGCTCCTGAAGTGACCGCCATTCGTTTCAGAAAGTCGAGCATCAGTCATCCTCCAGTGTTCTGGTGCCGGCAGCGCGGCGGATGTCATGGGACAGAAGTGCGAGCAGCTGGCCATGAGGGAGCAGGGGCGTGTGGACGAAGGCCTGCCGGAGCCGGGGGATGCCATTGCCATCGGTGGGACAAAGGCCAAGGCTGATGGCGAGATCGGCCAGCCAATGATCGCAAACGAGCAGGGTATCGCCACAGGAACTGCACTGGCCGAGCTGGAACCAATCTTCCGGCGGAGCCTTCGGCCCTTTCGCGGCCAGACACGTCTGGCAGAAGTTGAAGCGGGGGCGCAGCCCGGTGCAGGGCACCTCGTGATAGCTGCGTCCGAACGCGGCCAGAGGGCCCAGGAAACGGCATAGCTCGTTGAACACCCGCTCACTCCGGTCACCGTCTGCGCTGCTCTTCGCCATCACCGCCCCCGCTCCCAATGCGCTTGGATCATTGCGTCAATTACCGCGATGGTGATGTTCGGCCCGTTCAGAGGCCGGCGCAGGCGCGGGTATCTCAGGTAGACAGTGTGCGGGTCGATCTTTGCGGTGGCGAAGCGGTGCAGCAGCTCATGATCGCGGCAATCGGCAACCTCGCCGCAAAGCGAGCAGCGCCCAAGTTCGCCCAGATCGGCATATGCTTTCGGCAGGTGCAGGCCGCTGGCCTTCAGGCAGCGCGGACAGAGGTTGTGCAGGCCGTCCGACGGCCGGCGGGGCGCTATGCCCATGTGCTGCAGGTGGCGCTCGACAGGCGAGGTTGGGCGGGTCATTTGAGTGCGACCTCTTGGCTGATGACTTCGACTGAACCCGCAAGGGTCTCGGGATAGATCTCGGTGGGGGTGTGCTGGACCTGGAAGCTCTGGCGGAACTGGTCGTTGAGCAAAAAGACTTGCATTCCGAAGCGTGTGACCATCGCCTGAAGCCCCTGCCATGGGTCCTGCCCCGGCATCGTACCCGGCAGCTCGGTGGCGATGATCAGGGCGCGGGCAACATGCGGCCGCGGCGCGCGAAGGGCCTCTTCCACGAAGGCCAACTCCTCGGGCCGGTTTGGATTGACCACAAAGATGCGCCGGTCGAAGGGGGCCACGTCCTTTGGCTGGAAGACCTCGCCTGCATGGGCGAGGACCTTGCCCTCGTGATCCTTGATCGCCTCGGCTGTCCGGAACATGAAGTGCAGCTGGCGTTTGCGATCGGCTGCCGCTGGCGTGACGGGCATGGCGTCGAGATCGCGCGCTGTCCGGTCCCAGAACCGGTTCTTCAGCACGTCCGGATCGCGGGTCAGCCGCGCGGCCACTTGCCGCGCCTCGCGCTCAGCGCGCACCCGAAGATCCTCTTCGGTGATCTCCACGACATTCGGATTGGTCAGATCATCGGTGCTGCCCTTCAGATATTGCTCATGGAGCCAGTCGGGATCGCTGAAGCCCTCAGCCCGGGCGATAATGCGGCCAAGGTCGATGCCGTCGCTCTGCCCTTCCTCGCGCGCCTGGTTCAGGTCTTCTAGGATGATCGTCGGCGCAAGCTGGGCTCCGGTAAGCGCGAACAGCTCGGGATCGAGGATGATGTTCATGTCCGCCGGTGCGGCCATTCGGTCAGCGCCCGTGAGGGAGGTTAGCTTGCTCAGCCACAGGCCGAACTGCGGAACTGTCATACCTTCGGGAATGCCTCGGAAGACGAAGCGGACATCTTTCCGGAGCCGGTAGCGGTCCAGCATCTCGGCAAGCGTGCTCTCGCCAAGATTGGCGCTGACCAAAATCGAGGCACGGATGCCATCGGGCAGCCGCGCGATGCCGGGAGCCGCCGCTAGCGTTTCGGCTGTCTCGGCCTCATCCGCGTCGACGCCAAGATCGTTCGCTACTTTGCGGAGTGTCTTGCCGGTCTCGGATGCGGCCTTTTGGCCGATCTCGGCGGCCAGGCTGCGGAACTCTTCTAGTTGGGCAGGTGCTGTGAACTCGCGCGCCTTAAGATCGAAGTCATGTTGGCGTGTCGGCGCCAGGTCTTCGGGCGTCAGGCGGATTTGTTGCGCCGACAGAGCGAGCGGGCTGAGTGCGGTTGCCAACAAGGCGGCGCGGCCAAGGGACTTCAGAAGGACCACAGGACCGACCCCACGATCTGACCCTCGCTGACCTGGCCGTAGTAACGCCCGTCATAGCTCATTGGGTTGTCGCCCATCAGGAACAGCTCGCCTGGGGAAATGGTTATTTGCCGGGTCAGATCTTCTTCGCTGATCCCGAGGGCGGGAGCCGCCTCCAGCGCCGTGCCGTGGGTCCAGTGTTCCTCGCCGCGCTTGAAGGCGATGCCCCTCGCGCTGATGTCGGCCACATCGCCCGGCTTGGCGACGGCGCGCTTGACCATCACCTGGCCCGGCCCCCAGAGAGCGTTGGCGGGGGTCTGGGCGTCGGTCAAGACAACCGCCACAAGATCGTTGCGCTCCACGTCGGCGGCACCCGGACGATCCCAGGTGTCGATGATGAAGATCCAGTCATCGAGGCACTTGTATTCCTGCGTATCGAGACCGATCACATAGCGCTGGCTGGCATAGGCATAGCCCATGCCGACAGCGGTGCAGACGGCGAAGACCTTGGCCCCCACCTTCCAGTTGAAGTCCTTGAGCGTCTTCTTCGGCTTTTTGTGCGTCATCATCCCCCTCACTGATCCTGCAGATTGTCGTTTTGGTCGGTCTGCCGCGCAGTCTGGGCGGCATGTTGCGCGGCGACGGTTTCGGCGCTCATCGGTGTCGTGCCTTCCGTGACCATGTCGGCCGCTGTCGGGTCTGCGGGTGCATCGATCAGGCCGACATCGCTGCCGACAGCCACGAACTCCTGCAGCTGGAGGATTACGCTTTGAGGGGCCTGCACCCCGTCGCCGTCGATCACGATCGCGCCGGAGTTCGCTGCCCGCGCCACCGCCTCATCAATGACGGCCAGTGGGTTGTGGCCGGCGGCGACATAGGGCGCCACCTGATCGGAGATCCCGGCTTTGTCATAGACCAGAACCCTCGCGCCCTCGGGGCTATCCCTCAGGGCGATGATCAAGGCACAGGTCCCAACTATGCAGCCGAGAATACCCATCCCGGCGGCGAAGGTAGCCTCAAAGCTGTCACGCGCCATGCTTAGCGCTCCTCGTAGCGAGTGGGGGTGGCTTCGGCCGTCAAGGTCTTCACGCCATTATCTTGGTCGAAAGCCTCGATCATTTCGCTGAAGGCCCGTGCCCGGATCATGGTCTCCGACACCAGGAGAACAGCAGCTAGGATGCCGACCACCGACCAGATGGCGGTTTCGGAAGATATGCGCGGCATCCGGATCATCCCCGCCCCCGTGCTTCGATGATCAGGTTGATCGCCTCCTTGGTGCTGTAGCCCTGCCGGGTCAGCTTCTTGATTTCAGACACGTCATCGGGGTGGGTCGAGTAAAGGAGAGCCCGGAACGGATCGACGACGAAGCGGCCGATGCCCATTCCCTCAGATGTCCGCACGAAGATCTCCGAAAAGCGCCCCTTCACGGTGCGGACAGTCTTCAGACGCTCGCAGAGGCCCTTGGAAAATTCGGGGTTGTCGCCGCTCGCCAGCTTGTCGAGTGTCGCCGGCTTCTGTTGCAGCATGACGGTCATGGCGCTGTTGGCGAGGATAGCCCGGCCCGTGGTGGTGTCGTGAAGATCCGTCAGGGCTTGGGTGACGATGCAGGCCGAGCCGTTGTATTTTCGGAAGCGCCGATAGCCCGCCTCGATGAACTTGGCGATCTGCGGCTCGGACATCAGATCCCACGCCTCGTCGATCAGCATGAGCTTCTTGGCATCGATCTCGCCCAGGTACATGCCGTTCTGGATCTGGTAGATCAGGAGCAGCAGCACTACTGTCTGAAGGTGCTTCTGGTTCTTCAGCTCCTCCAGCTCCAGCAGGACAAAGTTTGAGGTGAAGTCGATGTTCGACGGGCCGTTGAAGTAGCGCCCGAACTGCCCGGCTTTGCAGAATGCCCTGAGGCCGTAGCTGATGTCGGAGATCCGTTTCTCGCGGAACTCTTTGTCGGCCCCCTCGCCCTGCTCCTGTGCAGCCTGCAGGCAGGCATCCGCGATATGATCGATGCAGAGATCAGCCCCATGCAAATCATACTGTTCGCCCAGGATCTGGCGCAGAATGCTGGTCTGGAAGTCGCTCAGCCCGTCCTTGGGCGCGGCCATCGTGGATAGGAGGTGCAAGAGGATGTCCTGCACCTCCGCGAACTCCTCCGGCGTCTTTAGCGTCGAAAAGGGATTGAGGCAGATATTCGCGTTCTGGCCGAAGGCCATGAACTGACCGCCGAGACTTTCACATAGCTTGACATAGGAGCGGCCAACGTCGATGACCCAGACCCGCCCGCCAGTCGCCAGCATGGCCGAGATCAGCTCGTTGGAGAAGAACGACTTGCCTGCACCCGACTCGGCAGAGACGGTGAGGTTGTAGTTGGTGCCGCTGTCGAAGGGCGAGAAGCCCATCACCTGCCCGCCGCGGCCGACTAGGCTGATGAGCGGGGTTTTTGTCCCGCGCCACTCGAAGAAGACCGGCATGAACGTAGCGATTGCCAGCGTGTAGTTCATCCGGAGCCGCATCAGGTCGCGCTGATCGTTCTTCTCCGGGCCGAGCGGCAGGTTCGAGCGGATCATGTTAAAGGTGACGCCGGCGTCTTCCATGAACGCGAAGCCCACCTCGTTGAGATAGGTCCGGGTCGTGGTGCTGTGGCGCTCAGCCTCCTGGTCGCTGCCCGAGAACAGCAGAATGTTCAGCGAAAAGCGATGAACCTGCTCGCCCTCCCCCACCATGTCCATGAGATGCGACCAGTCTTCGTGCCGGTGGCGATACTCGGGCCGGATGCGGCCGAAGGGCCCATCAGCGTAGTTGCGGTAATACTGACGGTTGCGCTCCAGCCGGGGGCGCATTTCTGAGATGTCCTCGAACTTCACCGTGGCCGAGATCATGTGGTTGCAGGGGATGCCGCGATCACCGGAGATCGGATCAACTGACAAGCGCTCGGCGATCCCGAAGTAGGACCGGTGCGGCAGCTTCTTGGGCGAAAGCGAGGTGATCCAGCTATCGCCGACGCGAACAGCTTTTTCCTTCACCGTCACCGTGGCGTCGTAGTCGAGGATCTGATCACGGATGAAGACGCTTTCGTCGACCGGATTGCGGCCCTGCCGCCAACTTGCGTCTTTCGAGCGGTTGAGGATCTGGGATAGTTGATAGGCCAGTTCGGTGTCATTCGCGACGCGAAGCTGCGAAAACCCGATCGTGTTCAGGATTTCCAAGATCTCGCGCTTGATCTTCTGGACGAGCAGCAGCTCCTCCTCATTCGGGAGCATCTCCTTCGTGGGCATCTTGAAGCTGATCAGCAGGGTCGAGTTGCGCACCGCGAGCCCCTGCGCGCCGCCTGACGCGCCGCGTCGGATGAAATCGACGGTCTTGGCCGTCGCCTCCGCGATCAGCGGGTCCTTGTCGCCTTCTCTGGCCTTCAGCATTGCGACTACGTGATCAGACACGTCATCGAGGACCAGCAGGTTGAGTTGCAGGTAGGAATGCTTGGGGTATTCGTACTTCAGGAGCTGAGCGAACCGCTTGGCAATGGTGCTGTCGAAGCTGGAGAGCGGCAGCGCCGAGATCGTGAAGCCGACATAGTTGCCGTCCAGCACGAAGGTCTGGCTGGTATCGTCATAGGCTAGCCAGGGGAGGTATTCGGACACGCGGGTATAAGGCTTGAAATCGAACATGGACGGCCTCGGAGGATGCGGAGGGGAAGCGACGGGCCGGAGGCCCGTCAGTTCGTGGCGAGGAAGGTCTTGAGGTTCGGGGGCATGCCGCGCGAGATCCCGCCCTCGGCGCCGATGATGTAGGGCACGCCGGTTACGCCGAGCATCTGTGACAGGATGGTGCGCTGCAGAACCGGCTGCACATCGCAGTTCTCGGGCATCTGCTGGGCCATCATCCAACGGTGGTCCTTGGTCAGAAGCGCATTGATGGCGCGGTCCCGGTCAGGAGCGCAGTGCAGGGCGTTCACTGCCTTGGTCGAGTTGTCACCTAGGAACGGCACGGCCATGATAGTGAAGGTGTAGTCCTGCGCGAGGGACGGATCAGCGATCATCTCGTCAAAGAGCTGGCCGCAATAGGGGCAGAACGGATCGACAAAGACTGTGACCTTCTTAGGTCCGCTGCCGAAGTAGAACGGGTCGATGTCCTCGTCCTTCAGGCCCAACTTCCCCAGGTCCACGTTCTTCATGGACTCGCGAAGATCATCCATCGTCTGGATGGTGTCGCCGGTCCAGGTGTCGAAGATCACGCCGCGCATGACGAAGCGGCCGTTCTGGCTCATGTAGGCCACGCCTTCGCGGCCGTGGAACGACACCGCATGGGTGAAGGGCGAGACAAGCTCCTGCGTCTCGCGGATCTGGTCTTTCGGCGTCTCAGCGGGAACGTCAGGGTTCGTGAGATCGGAAATGTAGGGGAAGTCTCCCTGTCCCTGTCCCTGTCCCTGTCCCTGTCCCTGCGCGAGTGCGCCACCCGCGCCCAACAAGGTCGTGAGGGCAAAAGAGGCCATTAGCGTTTTCGCTTTCATCGTCTCGCACCTGTGCTAGAAAAATGGGGCTACGAGCTTTGCCCGTAGCCCCGCACCGCCCCGTCATGTCGCCAAACCGTGGGGGGCGTCAGTCGTGGAGTGAGCCGTCTCTGGACGGCTCACCTTCAGCCGGGCTGGCCGTTCACGATCATCGGGACTTCAACAGCAGCCGGAGCTTCGATCACGGCAGTTTCGCCCGAGATGGTGGCAGCGAGGATGTTGTCGAGGATCGTCGGCGTGATGATCAAGCCGAAGGCGACGGCGATCGAGACGCCGCAGGCCATCAGGTTCTGGCGGGCGATGCCCATGAAGAGGCCGACCAGCAGGAAGGCGATTGCCAGGGCGCGGCCGAAGTAGCCGTTGATCCATTCCGTCAGCATCGTGTAGGCGTCCTGGAACTCGGCGCCGGTGGTGCCGGCATGAGCCATGGGCACCATCCCCACCGCGATCAGCGCAGCCAAGCCAGCGAGTTTCTTCTGCTTGTTGAATTTCGTGAACATCGGATAGTCCCTCTCTCGTATGGTGGCCGGCCGATCATTCGGGCCGCCGGCCGGTTAAACGCCGTCAATCTTCCAGAAAGACGTGGCCCGAATTCTGCAAAACCCCGTTCGGATCGCGCATAGGCGCGACCCAGACCCGCATCACGTCCTCGCGCTGAAGCGCGTTGTGGGACGGAGGCGGCGAGGCAGGTCCATCGGTCAGCTGCATCGCCTCGCGGACGCTCATGCAGCTTTCGGGGTCGCGGTCGCAATTTCCCTCGCTCTGGCCCGGCACCATGTTGGCGCTCGAGCAGGCTCCGAGGCTGAGAACAGCGAGGGTGAGGACGAGTTTCCGCATGGCTTACCCCTTGAATTTGACTGTCAGCATTTCGGTCAGCACCACATCGACCCACCGACCGTTGGGGATTTCGATGACCGGAAAGGTCTGTTCTGCGAGGTCGAGGTAGTATTCGGTCAGAAGATCGAATCCTTCCGACGCCCCCGTGATGGCACCACTCCCGCCCCCGGCCCCGCCCGTGCCCCCGCCGAGGAACACGCTCTCGGCAGACTGGTCCTTCATTGAGGACAGAAGCCCCTGTGCGAGCGCCGCACCGGCCGCGCTGGCAAGCACCCGGCCCGAGCGGCTGACGAGGGTGCCGCGGACGCCATTTTTGCCGTCCTCGCCCGTGACGAAGAACTTTACCTTGCCTTCGACGGCGGTGTTGTCGGCCAGAACGCAGCTGACGGTTTCCCCGCGAATATTGACGCGCTCGGAGGCAAGATCGCCATAGGCCGATCCTAGCAGGTGACACTCCTTCACATCTGCCCAAGCATGGTTGGGCATGATGGCTTCCTTCTTGATCCGCATCAGCACGGGCACAGGTTGTGACTGCGCCCGTGCGCCGGTCGGAGCATCCAATCCAGTCAGGAGCATCGCCGTCATGATCGAGCCTGCCGGTATGTTCACGTCCGGCACGTTCACGAGCGGTTCGACTTCGGCGTCCTCCACTTCGGCGGGCACGGCCTCGGACTGGTAAACCGCGATCCGGGGTGCGGGCATCGCCGCAACATTCGACGCCTGCTGCTGCACGATAGGTTCGGGCTGGGTATAAATGGATTCACGGCGTTCGCGTTCGAGCCGGTCCCGCTCGCGCCTCAGTCGCGCCTCTTCCGCTTCCAGGTCCCGCTGCGCCCTCTGGACGTCCAGCTGGTCAGCAATCTGGTTGATCCGGCCTTGTGTCTCCGCCGTGTTGATGGAGACAGGATCACCGTCCTTTGGATTGGCTGCCACGACGGGGGAGGCCGTGGCATTGTCGATAGCCTCCTGCATACGCCGGGCGCGCGTCGCGTTGTCCGCCTGCATCCGCTCGATGAGCTTGGACAGTTCCGTGACCTGCTGCTGCATCTGGCGAATGTCGGTCCGCTGTTCGGAAGACGAGGCTTCTCGGCCCGCCTCAAGATCCGTCAGGCGCCGCGACAGGCCTTCCAGCGAAACGCTGCGCGTGTCGACATTGCCGGTCAGCGAGATGGCCTCGGGTTCCTTGATCTTGGGGGCAGCTTCGGTCTGCATCGTGGCGACATAGACGGCCAGCGCACCGGCAAGACCAAGGCCGCCATAGATCATCGTCTTCTTGGCCTTCGGGGAAAGCGGCTGTTTCTCGGTCGCCATCAGTTGCCCCCCTTGCGCGCGGCCTGGATTGCCGCATTCGGGCGGCGGATCATCACGTAGAAGTCGGCTGGATGGTTGGGCCCGATCTGAGTACGGGGCGCAAATGCCGCGGCGAGGGTTTGCGGATGACGCGCACACCACTGCTCGTTCAGTTCGGTAGTTTTGCTGGCCTCGGCCATGCCGCGCACGATGATGTATTCATTCGACGCGATGCCGGCGCCCTGCCGGAAGCTGAAGCGCACACCGGCATGGGAGCAGAACGCCGCTGCCTCGAAGCCTTCCAGCGAGATGTTGACAAAACCAGCCGGCAGCTTGCCCTGGGAGAAGTCCTGCACCATGTGCGCAACCGTATTGGTCGCAGCGCGCGGTTCAGGCTCGCGGCGGACGCCCGCGGAGTTGGCTTTCGGGCCGCTTTCGGCCGCAGGTTTGCGCGGCGCGTTGTTCGCCTTGACCGTCGCGGCATGCTGTTGGACTTCTCGCATGGCCGTTGACGGCAGCGTGACGCGCACCTGGCGGGGCGCAATGCGCTGCGGCACGAGGCTCACGACGATAGCCGGGTCGGGATAACCCTTCTCGTGGATGAAGAGGGTGACAGGCTGCGTTACCGCAACATAGACGAAGTTCTGGTCGAACTCGATCGTCATGGCATCGGCCGCCGCGGCAGAGCGCACCATTGGGTCGTTAAAGGGTGTCTCGATCCGGTTCAGGTGACCCATTGCCATCGGCATGATCTCCGCGCGGCCAGGAATGGAAGCCACCACGGGAGGAAGGATGAAGTTCTCCTCGACAATCTCAGAAGTTTCCTCGCCGGCCGTCGCGTTGGCGCCCTCTTTTGCCCTGACGGCACTGCCTGAGCCATCAGCCGCGGCCGGCGGCTCGCCGCTCCGGTTTGCTGTGGCGCCTGCGATCGCCGCACCCGTGGCTTCGCGATCATCCTGACCTTCAGAACCTGTGACCGCTTCGGTGACGGACTCCACTAGAGAAAGCCCCTCCCGTGGATCCACCCCATCTGCATCGGCTGTTGCCGGCGCCGCACCGGGATCAACCGTCAAGGTCCGCATTCCCCCGTCCGGCAAGGTATAGACCTGGCCGAAGGTCTCGGGGTCATTGGGCAGCGGCATCCGTTCGCAGCGGTTGAACTCGAAGTCCACGCTCCAGTCCTTGCAGTCTGAACCACCTGCCTCGCCCTCGTATCCCGAGGATCGGATGCGCTCGCCGTCCTGCGCTACCGCAGGCGCGGCGACGACAAGGGTGGCGATGGCGGTGTGGAGCAGGAAATCGCGGATCATCCTTCACCCGCCTCTGCAGCGGCAGCAGCTTCTTTCGCGCGCTTTTCCATTTCTTGATCACGCGTTTCGGCCGTCATGGGCTTGCCCGCGTAGATCGCGTAGCTGTCGAGGTAGATCCGCAGCCGTTCGGTCGTGAAGCCCAGCTCGTAGGTCATTTGCTTGTCGATGGGACGCCGGATGCCCGGCCCGCCGATGCTTTGAGTGCCAGTCACGAAGAAACGGTTCAGCTCGGGGTCGTAGATGACCTCTCGCGGGCTGAAGGTCACAATAGCATTGTCCCTGACAATGTTCTGGATCTCGACATTAACCGTGGACACAAGTTTACGGTACAGCGCAGGGGTCGCGATGCGCTCCAGTTCGCCACGAACAAAGGCTGCGTTGCCCGGAGTGATATTGCCCGCCAGCATGGCGACCGACCAGGCCCACTGTTGGTAGTAGTCCTTGTTCGCACGACCATTGATGAACTCGATGGTCTCGTGCTGGAAGGGAGGCACCAGGATTACCGCTTCATCGCGCGTTGCGAGGTTGAACTGCATCCAGCACATGCTGATCAGCAGCGCACCCCCGCCCACCTTCAGGAGCGTGTTGTCAAAGCTGATCTGGCGGAAAGTCTTTGCGGCCTTTTGCTTCTTCACGCGCGGAACTCCCGGTCAAGGCCGTGAGGCGTCGCGCGGCCCGACATGATCGGCAAGCCGAGGAAGTAGCTGCGGTGACGCAGGTAACCGTCAGGCTTCTTGTCAGAGAACTTATTGATGAAGGAGCCAAGAAAAAGGCCCAAGGCACCGCAGATGAACGGGCTGCCAATGATGACGCCGACGATCGTGAAGCTGATGAAAGAGAATATTTGGCTGGCATTGAAGACCAGTGCCAGCGCAGGCGCATCAAGTGTCTGCGGAACTCGTATCTCGTCCATGCGTAGCGGCCCGTTCGGGGCTCAGCGCTGCAAGGAGTTTCTGTCGCTCTTGTTCCAGATGGGGATCGTTCCTGATCGACTGATCGAGACGATACGCGTTGATCAGATTGTCCTTCACCTTCTGGACAGGTCCATCCGCAGGGTAAAGGCCGATCATCGCTACTCTGGGGTTCAGGATGGCGAGGAAGTCCTCGACCGCCGACAGCTTGGCCCACCGGCGAAACCGGTTGGAGTTGTGCTGCACGACCATCCCGATCGCTTGTCCGTCACCGAAAGAAAGACCGAGCAGATAACTGTCACTGCCCGCCTCGTCGTCGATCCGGATCACATGCGCGACGTAAACTCCTTCCAGTCCGAGGTGTCCAATGTTTCTGGTCGTCGTGGAGAGCATGGCGCGATCCGATGTCGGTGAGCTTCAGGAATGTTCCAGCGCTAACCGGCAGGACCGTCGTTTACAAGCTTCCACTTGAGCTTTGCTTACCACGAACCGCCTGCTGGTCAATATCAATAACGGGTTGCTAAGGGATTTTTTAACGTAAAACCGCATAACAGCCGGTTAATGATGGGATCACGCGATTTTGGGCATGGAGAAGGCCCAGAAGAGCATGCCCCCCACGCAGCCGACGATGCTGGCCAGCAGGAGCGCCGGATGAATGGCAAAAGGCAGGGTCCAGATCAGGAAGGTGACTGGAAAGGCGTAGCTTAGTGTCGAGCGTGCCCAGAGGTTCATCAGGATTGGCGTATCCCCGAACTCGTACCGCTTGCGATGCCGGATCACGGTCGCATGCATCGCGATGGCGACCAGTAGGAAGACCAGGTAGCCGAGGGTAGAAAGAAAGAAGCTGAAGCGATGGCAGAGCAGCAGCAGGTAGTCGAAGAGGTTGTCAAATATTCTGCCTGCCGCGGTCGTCTTGCGCAGGACCTGCCCCGCCAAATCGTCGGGATTGTCTTCAAGGCTGGCATAGGCCACGCGCTCGATGCCGCTGTCCACGAACATGGTGTTGTAGAGGCTGTCGCCCGTGAAGCGGGTCGCCGTTGCAGCCTCAACGCTGATGGTTTGCTCGAAGTAGTGCTTTTCCTTCTGTAGCACTGGGAAGAACGGTTGCTCCCAAAGGAAGGAGTAGGCCAGCGTGACAAGCGCGAGATTGACCAGCATGGTCAGTGCGACGAAAAACAGCACCTGCGTCGGAAAGAGCTTGTCGTAGCTGGACTGCATGTCAGCCATCAGGCGGCCCTGGCTCCCAAGCCGTCGTCACCGCGGCTGAGGATCACGCCCTTGGCGGAGATCCCCCGCATCTTCAGGGCCAAGGCAATTGTGGCGATCAGCCGAAAATGCGGGTGGTGCCGCGCTCCGTCGCAGCAGAGCGCATGGGTGACGTCGCGCCGCGCCATTGGAATCGACTTTCCTAGCACGGCAATGGCATCGGTGCCGATTGTGTTCTCAATCGCATATTGCAGGCCGGTGCGCTCGTCGAATGAGACAAAGCTCGCCGTCCGCGCGTCATCAAGCAGTTTCTCGGTAGAGCATCCGGCGTCCCTGGCAGCCCGCATCAGATCGCATGTCAGATTGACGATTGCGCTGACGCGGCTGGAGCCGTCGCTGATTGCGATGTGGAAGGTGATAGGGTGCCGGTTAAGGCTACCGGCATAGCTCCGGTAGCCGCCCTTGCCCAATAACTCTTTGACTGCAGGTAGCGCTGGCTGCATTTCAAGCTCACCATGTGGATCTGGTTGGACTAATTCGTAAACAGAACGCAGGCGCACGTTCAACAACAATAACGCGCTGTAGTGCCGAAACCACTAACAGCGCGGCAAGTTTGTTTTCGCCCCGATCGAGGCGCTTATCGACTGTCGGTTAATCTAGCTGGAGCATAGAGATGAGGCTTCGTCATCAGGGTGCCGCAGAGGATCACTCCAGGGAAGCGGCCTCTCAGCTTCCTCCAAGGATGCAGTGTAGGGATCGGGCTTGATCTCGGGCTTAGGGTCCTCCGGACGAAACGCTGGCAACACGTCGATCCAGCGCACTAATGGCAGGAAGCTACGTTTCACAGGTCGAGGACTATCCACACGGTCGGCGTCCGCCTGAGGCTCGACGATCTGCGGACGGTCGAACTCCACAGCCCGGCGAATGTCATCGAGATTGCTGTCCCGCGTGAGAGGATCATCTGGCGTCGTTGCACCGAAGTGGGCTGCTTCCGCCATGTGGCTGCTCTCGTCCGGGGCAATGAGGATCGGCAGCCTGCCCTTGATCAGGTTGCCCCGGGCGGTAATGGCAAAATATTCGAGGTCCGAGAGATCGCCGAAGGTCTGCGGTGCCACAATTGGCAGGCGCTCCTCCATCAGCCTCTCCCCGTGGTTCACGGCAAAGGCGCCCGTGTGGGACTTGTCCCCCATGGATGAGGCGGTGGTCTTCATCACATACTGGATCGGCACCTCGGGCAGACGGTCAGAGAGAGCCTTCTGGGTTTCGGGATCGATGGTCCGCAGCATGATGGTGCTGTTCATGTTCCCGATCAACATTCCCGCCATGGCCGCCGATCCGGTGCGTGCCTCATAATCGGCCAAGGTCTGGGTCGCGACGAACATCCGCACCCCTGCCCCGCGGCTCTTGTTCAGAAGCTGGATCAGCTGCTCGTTTGCTACTTCCGAGGCTTCGTCCACGATGATGTTGATGAAGCCCTTGTCACGGCCGAAGTTGTATTTCTTGCCGATCAGCGAGGCGATGTCGGCCATGATCATCTGCCCGATAGCGCGGCCGACATCGGGATCCGAGAGCGTGTCGAGGCCGATGTAGCAGGCACCGCGGGTGTCGATGACTTGCTTGAGCGAAATCACCCTGCCGGACTTCGGCATGCGTCCCGCTTCCACGTCGGGAGAAAACAGGGTCGCCAGAGGGCCGGAGCAGAGCTTGCCTACGACAGGCACGAGAGATGCGACCATCTTTTTGAAGTGGTCACGATCATGGAGCAGCAGTGAGATAAGGTTGTTCATCTCGGCGCTGTCGAGCGCTTTGTCCCGCGCACTGATCTCCTGGTAGTAGAGCGCCCCAAGTTCGGCCTTGCGGTCATCGTTCGGCTTGCGGCCGGCGCTCATTGCGGTCCGCATCTCGCCGAGAAGTCCGTTGTCATAGGCCCAGCCTTCGAGCGCCCTGAGGCACAAAGGTGCGAAGCCCTCTGACAAGGCGCGCTGAACATCCATGATGGTCGGGTTGGTTTTCGACATCTCCACCGCATAGAAGATACCGTTGAGGGCATTCTGCGAGAACGACTTAAAGACGTCGCCGGTGGGAGAGGACGGGATAACGGCGGAAAGGCGCGATGCCAATTCCGAACTACGCTGGCGCGAGGCCAGCGGATTGATCGCAGCGCTTTCCTCAATGTAGCCCGGGTGGAAGAAGGTGAAGTCGCGCCCCCGGCCGAGGCGCGAGTAGACAGCTTCAATGTTGTTCTTCAGCTCCTGGTCACCTTTGGGATCAATAACGATCAGCGGCTCACCTCGCAGCGCGCATTGGGTGGCAATGAGGTCGATGAGGCGGGTCTTCCCGGTGCCGGTGGAGCCGATGATATGGACATGGCCCTTGCTCTCGTCGTCGGCAAAGAAGATCCGATCCTCCTGCGCAATACCCACGCCATGCAGGAATGTGGCCCCCTGCCGCCTGGCCTTGATCGACGCCAGCAGCTCGTGGTCCCGGTAGAGGTCGGCCACATGCTGTGCATGGCCAATGGTCCACTCGAAGCCCCTGCCAAGGAACAGACTGTCAGGCCGGGTCTGCTCCGCGATTTCTTCAAGTGTCAGAAAGTTGCGCTCTTGCCGCTGAAGCTTCTGCAGCCGCTCGAACCTCTTGCGGGCGAAGAACGCCTGATACGCGGCGATGGCAAAGAAGCCGCCGGTCATGATGGCCGTGAGCTGCAACGGGAACTGCATGTAAAAGCTCAGCATAAGCGCGCAAAGCATACCGCAGATCGACCAGTTTAGCGCCAGCATCAGCTCGTAGTTGGGCCGATAGTCGGTGTCATAGGTCAGCTTCATGCTGCACCCCCCTGCCCTTCCATTTGAACGACTTCTTCAAGATGAGCGCAGATCTCCGGGCGGAACCGGAACAGCTGTTTGCCGTCTGCGTCCTTGCTCAGCTCAAACAGCGTCTCGAACTGCGGATGCTCGCTGGTGATCTTCTCGCGCTGCCAGAACGGGCCAAGGATCTTGCCCTTCAGCCCCGCATTGTTCAGCGCCGCGAAAAGGCTGTCTCGAAGGCCAAGATCGAGCGACAAGCACTTGAAGGCAAAGTGCCCGCTCTGCGTTTGCACCGCCGTTGCTGAAGTCTGTGGGTTGTCATGGAGGTAAAGCCAGATCGCGGACCACGCCCTGCAATATGCTGCATCGGCAGGAACATCGTTCAGGTCTTGAAGGTCTGCGAACAGCTGAAGCCAGAGCGGCGCCTGAGGGTCAACCAAGGGTGGGCGAAGATCGACCTTTCCGCTGCCGGCAAGCTGCCCGAGGGAAGCCAGCTTGCTGAGCTTCGTTTTCTTGTCGGACGGTAAGACCGGCTCTGGTGGGGGTGCGGGCGCGACCGGGGCGCGATGAAGCGTTTCCTCGAACTGCTTGTCGAGGCCGAGGTCGCTGTAGTCCACGGGCTTTCTTGCCTTCTCTCGCTTAAAGTCCGCCATGAAGGAGGGGTCGTTGCGCAGACTTTGATCTGCGGGCTCCAGCTCGCCCTTCTCGATGGTCGCGGCCAGTACCGCCATTGACCGCGGCTGTGGATCTTCGTGGAAGGCCAGCGTCGGGGCATCCAGAGCCGACTTGGCAGGCACCCGCACCTTGATCGCAATGACGTTCAGCGAGATCAGCGCGTCCTCCGGCGTATTGGCGTTGATCGCGATCGTCTCCACCTGCCTGGCCGAGAAGCGCACCGTTGCGCGTGAGGCGGGGATGCAGTCGGCCATGTTCTCCGGCGCGATCTGCTCGGGCAGAAGCGTTTCGACAGTCCGGTTCATAATCGACGCCGTTTCCAACGCGTTGAAGATATGTTCCGTTATCCTGTGAGTAGACATCGACACCCCCAGCATCGGACGCGACAGGATGTACTGCTCCAGCTGCGCGACGGTTGTCTCGCTCACCACGAAGAATGGCAGCCCGTAGAACCTCAGCGAGTTGTCCGAGCGGTGTTGCACATGGGCATAGATGAACGGCGAGGTCGGCAGGTTCCACGGCATCTCTGCCGCGAACTCTGCAAAGCGGCGCATGATCAGCGACGTCATCCCGATCGAGCCGGGCTTGCGCCGTGGGTCCAGCGACTGTGAAACGTTGATGTGGTCGGCGTCCTGCACCACGCCGAAGATCGGTGTCCTAGACGCGGATCCGGGGTTCCTGATAAAGTCTTCGAACTGCTGCCGGATCACCGGGTTCGAGTAGTAGATGTAGGCCAGGAGCGGGCGTGGTACCAAGGCCAGGATATAGCGCTGAGTGTAGTCTTCGGACGGCAGCAGGTCCTTGCCGTCATAATCGATGTAGTAGCTGCGGACCCGCGTGATCTTCGCCCAGCCTGCAAATCCCTGCACAGAGGGCTCCCAGGCCGTCGAATAGGTCGGCGCCGAGGTGGAGCGGAACTTCCCTTCCCCCTGAGGATCGGGATGAACCGCAAAGGCATGAACGCGGCCGATGGTGTTTACCTTGCCAATGTCGTGGAGAAGGCCGCCGATAAAGGCGATCAGCTGCCAGGCGAGGTTGTCGGCGTCCCGGTTCCGAGGTGCAGAGGAATACGTGACATTGCGAGACGCGCTCATGTTTAGCGCGCCAAGCCCCACCGAGAGCGAGTGCGTGAAGAGCCCTCCCCGGCCGGTGTGGTGGTGCGCGCGAGACGCCGGCAGCGGCCCCATCCAGTGCGCGACCCGGCGGATCATCTCAACAATGATCGCGTCGAAGTCCTCGATGAACTTTTTGTCGGTAAAAGTGTCAAGGATCTGGCTGATGATCTGGCGGTTTGCGTCCATCAGCGCATTGGTGTCGACGACCTCAATCCCCTCACGGTCGGGATGGAGAATGTCGGGCGGGACATTGCCACTCCTCTCCTCCTGCAGCCAATGCCGCGCTTGCTGAAGGTGATCAGTTGGAGCAGTTGCTGGGGGAGAAACGGGCGGGTGCTTTATGGACGTGGCCCCCTGCCTTGCGTGCGGTGCCCTGAAAAGCGAGCCGAGAAACGAGCGCATCTTAACTCCTCTTCGCTTGGTCTAGCTGCCTGAGCGCTGACTGGATCGCCCGCCAGTTCGTGGTTCTTTGCCGCAGTTCCCCTGCCCTCTTTTCGATCTCGATGAGCCGTTCAATCAGTTGGCTGTCCTCAAACGCTTTGAAGATCCGCACCGGATAGAGGTTGTGTCTTCGGCCCGGAACCTCGGTTGCAAAGCGCCGAAGATGGGCTGCGTTCTGGCCCCTGATGATGGGATAACGAACCCAAACCAGTGTCGGACCAAGTTGATTTTGGCGCACCTTGCACGACAGCGCCAACGGGGGACGGCGCATTTTGTTCTCCTTGAAGTCGGCCTTAATCAGATCATGGCACTCCGTCACCAGCGCCTTCGCTTCGTCAACAAGCTCAATGTGAACATCCTCAAAGTGCTCCGAAAGATGCGCGATGCAGCTCCGCTCGGCGGTCATCGCGCGCAGGCTGTCCTCGCGGTTCACCACGCTTGATTGGATCATTATGTCCCTCAATCCACCTCTCATGCCCGGCGATGATCACAGAGAAAATCCATGCGATCAGTCGGCTCTGCCCACCACCGACACGCCGAAAGCGCTTGTAACACTAACGGGCTATATACGCTTCTGACATGATAGAATTGGCAACGCCAGAAAATTTGTAGTGCGCGACCGGGATGGTTAGAAGCGGTCAATCGGAACTGCCAAAGCCGACAGACGGCCGCCCCTGAGGGCATCCGAGCGACCAAACCCGACCAAACAAAAACCGCCAAACCTATCGCACGAACAGCAAATTTTGGGGTGGCGTTTGCGTACAGCCCTTGACCATGGGCTGGTAATGCGTCGAGGCCTGTACCTTCTAGGACAATTAAGCGTCTGGCACTGCACCTGAATTTTCACTAAGTTGATTTTCTGCGGCGGTTTTGGCGGCGCTCGCGAAGCAGCAGCCGCCACGGCCCACTTGAAGGATCCGACTGATCCTTCCACCTCGCAATTATGCCAGAGAGCGCCGCAGCGGCCCGTGGAAGGGCGCTTGTGTCAACCGGCTACCTTGCCTCATTTTTAATCGAGAAGGCCCTCCAGCGGCTCTCTCACGAGCTCTGTGGCGCTTTGCGGAGGACACGCTCGGCATGCTGTTCATCTTGAGAGGCTGCGGCCAGGGTTTGAGCATGTTTAAGCCTGTCTGCCTCCTTGAGGCGGAGTGGGATGTATTTGGCAGGGGCGGGAGCGTCATCCTTGTCTCGGCGACCTCCACATATCCCGCTCGTATTGTGTCATGAACATCATCACCCACTTTGAGGCTGGACATGCTGACACCGCTGGCAGCCGCGACATTGCGGGCAGTGCTGACGCTGCTGACACCGCTGACACTGCTTGCGCTAATGACGCGTTCGACAGTGCTGACAATGCGGGCAGAGATGACGTCGCTGACGCTGCGGGCGCCCGCGACGCTGCGGGCACTGCTGACGATGCTGACACCTGTGACGCTGCTGACACCTGTGACGCTGCCGACACGCTCGACACCGCTGACACCGCCAACATCGCTGGCGCTGTTGATAAGTTCGACACCGCTGACGCTGCTGACACTAATGACGCTGCTGACACAGTTTGCGCTGCTGACGACGCTTACACTGCTGACGCTGCTGACGATGCGGGCAAGTTCGACACCATTGACACTCTCGACACTGCTGACGCTACTGACGCTGCAGGCAGTGCTGACGCCGCTTGCACTGCTGACATTGCTGACGATGCGGGCGCGCTCGACACCATTGACACTGTCGACACTGCTGACGCTACTGACACTGCAGGCAGTGCTGACGGCACTTGCACTGTTTAGGTAGCGTGTGATCTAATCAGTTGCGGCGACAAATCATAAGAACAGCGCGATCGAGTGGACACATGATAATTTCCTTGTACAGCACCAAGGGAGGGGTCGGTAAAAGTACCACCATCCTCTCCATCGTAAATGCAATAGCCTCTGCCAACCGAGGCTCAGAAAGTCCTGAGAGCGTTTGCGTCATTGACGCGGACCACAAACAGGGGTCGTTGGCTGGGTTCTTCGATGAGCGCCGGAAGCGTGGACTTCCGGATCATTCGATCGAATGTAGAGTGATCGAGCCTAGCGATGACACCCCTGAGCTACTTTACGAACTTGGGGAGAAATACGATCACGTCATAATCGACCTACCGGGGCAACATGCCAACTACGTTGTGCTAAGTGCCTTGCAAGCCGATCTTGTGCTCATGCCAGCAGCAATGACCCTTGTGGAAGTTAATCCTGTTCGTCTGGCAATGAAGAATATGATGCAGATCATTCGGGAGCACAGCCTGCCGACGAAAGTTGGCTTTGTCGTATCGCGTGGCGCTCGGATCTACCAATTCGAAGGTCGGACGGCAAAAGGCATCCTGAGGAGCGTCCAGAGGGCGCGTTTTCCAATCCTGAAGACGCCCTTGTCCAACCAGGGAACAGCAATGACTGATGCCTGGGCCACTGGACATTACCACTTCGAGCTTATCGAGCTTGATCCAAAAGCTAAGTCATCCGTGAATGCTCACGAAGACGCTGTGATGTTCTGGGATGACTGTAAGACCTATAATATCGTTGAAATGCCTGCAGAAGATGATGAAGAAAGCGAGGTAACCGATGCCACGGCCGGAGCTTGATGTTGATTTATCGTTGGACGATGCCCGTAAGCGCCGAACAACTCTGACTGTCGCTGACATCGAGCGGGTAACTGGCGATCCAACGCCAAAACCGCCGCAAGCCACGCTTCCGACTCCTCAATCTGAGCCTGCCAGCGACGTACCGGAGGCACAGAGGACACAAAGAAAGCCAAAGGTTGCGAAAAAAGCCGGTGGCATAAACAAGACGGTGTCCTTCCGCCTGAATGCTGATGCCCGTGAAGAACTGGAACGGGTGGCTCGACTGCATTCGCAGCCTGCGGGTTTCGTAATCAAGAAGCTGATCGACCAGTGGCTGGCAAAGAGCCAAGAGAAGCGTGAAGAGATCCTGACCAAGTAAAGTTCAGTTTCCGTTGAAGCTCATGACTCGAATGACCGGCGAGGACCTGATGTCCTGCCGGTCGTTTTCGTTCGAGACGAAGACGATCTCTGGCAGGGCAGGGGAGGCGGGCGCAGCGTCGTCGTCATGCAGCGGAAGATCGCCCGCGCGGATCTTCTGATCCAAGTCCCGCAGGAAGGCCATGTAATCGCGTAGCTCAACCTGGTGCCGGTTGCCGGCGATGCCACGATACCGGGAAAACCCCTTGTCCTTTCCGTAGGGCGCCGGGAAAGCGGCCCATTCTCCAGCCAACTCGAAGCCGAAATCCTCAACTGTCATCCGACCTGCCTTGAACTCCTGCCAGCCGCGGCCCATCAGAAGTGCCAAGCCTAGCATGTCCTGCGTCTTCTGGTCGAAAGGCGTGTTGCAGGGGAGGTTGACCCGGTTCAGGAGCGACCGATAAGTGCCGCCGACGATCTGGAAGAGGCCGATGGCCGTGGAGGCTTGCCGGCGAGCAGCGGCGATCTGCCAGTCGCGGACCTCGCAGACCGTCATGTCGGTAGGCCGCGAGGGTAGGGGGGTCCGGTTGCCGTGCCACACCGCGTTATAGCCGTTTTTGCCTGCCTCAAACCGGCGGATATAGCTGATGATCAAGTCCTCGGCCGAGCCGGGCGTGAAGGTCGTCGGCAGGAGTGATTGCAGGACATCTGCCTCGGGAACGTCATCGTCCCGGGTGAAGCTGTATATCTTCATCGGCGGCAGGCGCTCGTCCAGCGCAGCATAGATCTCGATCATCTCTACGGGGGTTTCAGCCAACACGACGGCCTTATGGGGATCGGCTGCCGGTTCGGTGGCATAAAGAGCAGACGCCCGCTGGATCTCCGACGCCAGGTCGGCCGGTGCATCGCCAAGGTCGGTGGCATGTGCGGTCGTGACAGCAAGAATAGTCAGCAAGGTCGGAACAGCACTCTTCATCTAGCAACCCATCATTAACCGGCAGTTTTCTGGTTTGCTAACATGGTCCCATGTGATGGGATAGCCGACAATACTTGTTCATCAATAAAAAAACGGGCATGTGCAATGCACAGCCCGTTAAATAGTAGTTTCGGCGGATCCCGGAAAAGGCGAGTTCTCCGGTCCCTGCGGAAGCGGTAGGCCCCCGGAGGGGCTCGCCGATCAGACGTGTCGCTTCACCAGTTCCATGATCGCCCTGGGAAGTTCGGAAGCGGTCTGGATCAGGATTGCATCGTCAAAAATTTCCGCGGGGAAGGTCTTCTGACCGATCACCACGCCATAGACTTCAACCCCCATCTGCTTCAGCCAAAGCCTCGCTGTTGAAGCCTGGGCTTCATTGTCGGGCTTCCCGTCCGTCATCACGAACAGGATCTTCCGTTCCTTGTCGGACAGGAAGAAGTTGAAGGCGCTGGCGCGATAGGCTGCGCCAAGAGGCGTGCCGCCCTTTGCCCGAGGCCATCCCTTGAGGCACAGCGAGACTGGCCTGTCGAACGGCTTGAGCAAGGGTGCCAGATCCCGACCAAGATTGGAGTCAGCCGGGAAATGGGAGATTGCAGTTTCGACCAGCGGATACTGTTCGAGCGCTGATGCCAGCGCGAGCGCTGACTTTCGTTCCTCTTCCAGGATGTTGTTCTGCCTGGTTGACGAGGATGTGTCGATGAGTATCTGGACGGCCACGCTCTGATCATCCTCGATCTGGAGTGTTCTCCAGACCTTCGGATCAGGGTCGGTCTTCACCCGCGTCAGTTGACGCGGATCAAGAGCCCTGCCGGATCTCCGAGGCTCAGAGTACTCGGCATCGCCGCAGAGCATAGGCGAGACCGCCCCTACAATGCCTTGCCGAAGAGTGACCGCCTGCCGGAGTTCGGAGGACACATCATCAAGGTCAATGCGACCGCCGCCAGCTACGTCAGACCCCACGTTCGGCTGGACATAGCCAACCTCGTGCGCAGGCCCACCGTCGGGAGCCTTTGCCTTCCGCGCGAGGCTTTGCGCGACATCATAGCGTGCTAGGTTAGCCTTATCGGGAAGCGCTTTGCTGAGCGGCTTTGCGACCGTAGACGCTTGTCCGCTTCCACTGGCACCGCCACCTGCCCCATCAGAGCTGCCTTGCTGCCCGTCCTGCCCTTGCGAGCCATCAGAGCTGCCTTGCTGCCCGTCCTGCCCTTGCGAGCCACCAGAGCCGCCTTGCTGCCCGTCTTGCCCTTGCGAGCCATCAGAGCCGCCTTGCTGCCCGTCTTGCCCTTGCGAGCCAGTTGGCTGCTGCTGCGGTTGTGGCGGTTGCTCCGGCTTTTGTTCCGGAGGCAAAGCGTCATCGAAGAGTGCGACGAGACGTTCCGCCAGCTGCAGCACCGCGACGGTGTCGCGGGCTATGGCAGCCTCTTGAGCAATGGTGATGGCCGAGGACAGAACGTCATCGCCAAACTGCTGCCGCGCCACAGCTGTATAGCTCTCGGACAGATGCTTCAGCACGGTCTGGCCGAGGATGCGGCTTCTAAAGGTAAGGATCGACCAGTTGAGGGCAAGGGTCCAGTGGTTGTCCTGATCCTCTGCCCGCGGATAGTCCTCGAACACCAGCTCGCAGACCGAGTTCAGGAGCGATTTGGCGCCAGGATACTGGAGCAAACCGGCCCGCTCGATGCGAATGTCTTCGAGAATGTTGCTGGCGGCATGCCAGAGTTCGTCCGGCACTTTGGCCTGTGTATTCCGCCTAGCCCGAGCAACGCGCTGGAGCGCGTCAAAATCGGTGTTGCGCACATGGCCGGCGGCCTCGTGGAAGATGAGGCCATAGAGCGCATTCCGCTTCCGGGGATCGTGGAAATCCCAATGCGGCAGGTAGATCGTGTCACCGTCCGTTTTGGCCTCATTGCCGCCAAAGAGGATGTTGACGTTATATTTGCGCCCCAGGAGCGATGCGAGTTTCATGGCGACCTTGGCGTAATCGATGTTGACTGAGGTAGTCATCTTCGTGATCTCCGAGAATGTCAGGGGGATCAGCACCCGCAAATGCGGGTACGTGACCCGCAAGGGTGGGTGACTGCCCCGAAGGGGCAGTCGAGAGTGTTACCAACCGAAGTCCACCGCCCATGCCGAGGCAGAGGACGGCTTGGCTTCAGGCGCGGGAGCCTCTTGTGGAGCATCCGCAGAAGGTTCTTCCGGCACATCGAAGTCGAGGGGCAGGAAGTCGGCCTTCTTGAACCCGCCGGCGGATGCTGGCGGACCGGCGGGAGTGTCCTCGCGCTTGTCCGTCGCAAACTCGGAAGGTTCGAACCCGAAGCCGTCTTGCGGCGGCTCAGCCTTGGGAGCTGGCGCAGCCGGAAGGTCCAGCTGCGGGTCGGGATGCGGGGCAGGGGCGGATACACCCGCTTGGGCATAGTCCGCGATCACACGCTTGGCCTCAGTCACGCTTTTCAGCGGGCGTAGAAGGCCATAGAGGGTCAGGAATTCCTGACCAGCGATCTTTCCCTGTCCAGTCACGGCCGCCGCTAGCTTGTCCGCCAGGATCTTCATACCACCCGAAGGTTCGATGAAGGCAAAGCGGCTCATCTTGGCAGCCATGTCGCCGACCGTCTGGCGCACTTCGACGCGGTAGCTGTCGTCGATGTGGCCGCGCTTGGACTCGATATGGCTTTTGAAGGCTCCGACAACCTGCGCAAGAATGCTGTCCAGAAGATCGGTGCCAACCTTCGCCATCGAGTTGGTTCGGTCGCGCGACGAGGCGTTGACCTCGAAGATGCTGAAGGACGCGCGAAAGCGCGACTTCACCACAGCGCGAGGCATCACAGCCCGCCGCAACGGCTCGGCCATCTCGGGGTTGCTGGTGATCCAGTCCTCGATCATGTCGTCATAGCTGGTCATAAACTTGTCCAGCTCCTGTTCGAACTCGACGCAGAGGCTATCCAGCTCCTGGCCGATCTGGTCGATGCTGTCCTGCGGGACGGCAAAGCCACCGAGCAAGCGGGTGCCGACACGCGTGCAGACACGCTCGGCCTTTGTCCGGATCTGCTTGAAAGGCTGCAGTGCATCCTTGTCGATCAGGTTCTTGCGCCCGTAGCTCGCCACCCTTGCGGACGGCAGGTCAGAGACATCGACATTCACGAAGTCGGTGGGTTCCAGCGCTTTGGCCCCGGACCAGATCGTGAAGCCGAGATCAACAATAGCGATCTTGTCGAGGATGGTGGTCTGAATGCTCATCTTTCTCTCCGTCAGAAAAAAAGGGGAGCATCCGCCTGGCGGGGAATGCTCCCCGCGGGGTGATGCTTGGGCGATTAGCCCATGCAGAGTTCTAGTGTTTGGACGGCTGCCTCGCGCTCCTCGGCCGGCAGGCGGTTGAGGTACGCAAGATCGAGCGCAGGCAGCAGATCCTCTTTGGTCGAGAAATCTGACTCTCCTATGCGTCGGAGCAGCCCCATGCTGCGACCAAGATTGAGGGCTCGCATGAGCGCCCTGGTCGAGATGGGTGTCGCCAGATTTTCGGCGACATCGACGGCCTTGGCCCGCGTTTCCTGCGCGAAGTTGGTCAGCTTTGTCAGAAACAGGCTGGATTTCTTCGCATAGTCCGGAAACTGCAGCATGAGCAGGTCGAGTTCGTCTTCCTGCGCCATGTAGCCAACCTTGATCATCGCGAAACGATCGAGGAAGGCGGGGTCGAGTTTACGGACCGAGCCGACATATTGTCCGGTGAGATCGCCGCTGCCTGCCGAGTTGGCGGTGCAGATCACGCGGAAGTTGGGATGGGGTTCGATCACCTCACCCGTTTCCTTGATCACCAGGTTGCCGCCGTCCAGAACATCATTCAGGGCGACGAGATCACCTGCGCGGCCACGGTCGATTTCGTTGATGACCAACGCCATCCCCAGCTTTGCAGCCAAGGCGAGCGGGCCGTAATCGAACATGGTGTCACCGAACTGGAGGCCCTGGCGGCCAATCAGCTCGAAGGAGTCGCTTTTCTCGCTCCACGAAAGCATTAGGGTCGGCCAACGAAGCCGTCCGAGAATTTCGCGGATGAGGGATGTCTTACCGGCGCCGAAAGGACCATGCACCAGAAGCGCATCGCCTTTTGAGGCCGAGAAGAGAAATGCCAGTACCCCGCGCAGCTGCTCCTTGTGGAACCGGTAGTGCTCAGATGTGGCCTGCAAGAACCGATCGTTCTCGAAGACTGGCACAGTTCCGGGTGCCGAGATCCTGAAGACCTCCGAGATATTTTTCGGGGTCGGGTTCCAGGTGATGTCGGCACGGTATGCAGAAGGCATTGTGTTCATGGGAGTATTCCTCAAAAAAAGGGGAACACCCCCTCAACGGGATGTTCCCCGTTGGGGTTGGTCAGTCTGCGGCGTCGAGCGCCGAGATCTGCATGTGACTGGTCCCGGCCTTGCGGAAGGGAGCAACAGTTGTTTCTTCTTCCGGATCGGCCCCGAGGGACTTCACCAGCTCGCGCCAGTTCACGCTGCCAGACTTTTCCACGCGGGTTGCGCGGATGCCGGCGAACTGGCCGCTCTTGTTGAGACCGAGAACCTTCAGCAGCGGCACGGACGCGGAGTTAATCGCATCCTCGACGTCCTTCAGGGCCTCTTTCAGTGCAGCCTTCTGGGCAAGAAGCGGACGAAGTTTCGCCGCGCTCTTCTGCCACTCGTAAGCATCAGTCGGTGCTTGAGGGGCAAAAAGGTCGCGCTTGGGATCTTTCGCCGGTTCAGTCCCGTCCTTCACGGCCTTCAGGAAGGTGGTTGCCCTGCGGACAATCTCTGCCTGGTAGCCGGGATCGGCAGGCACAATGAGGATCTTGTAATCCCGCACCACTGGCCTGTCAGCTTCATCGTCGATGTCGCCAAAGACGAGAAAGCCTTCGGAAGCACCAGTGACGAGCAGCTGGTGCTGCACCTGCGGCAGATACCTCTGGGCTGGCTCCGAGTTGAGCCCGTCCTTGCAGACGAGTTCGTAGTTGCCGGGCGATGGCACCTTTAGTTCCCAAGGCCTCTTTGACAGGTCGATACTGTCCAGCGAAGCCCTGATCTGGCTCATGGTGTCATGCTCGGCGCAGACCGGAATGAGGCCGATATTGCGATCAGCCGAAATCCGTTCCCGAAGCATGTATTCGAACATCTTGCCGCGCCGGACATAGGGGTTGCCCTCTATGTCGTCTTCGACCCGAAGTCCGCATTTCTCAGCCCACAGTTGCCATTCGGTCTTGTAGGGGTTGGACCCGAAGAGGCAGGAGACGTCAGATGCGGTGATGCCGCCCCTGCGCCACTCCAGCCATTCGGGCGTGGATTGCTGTAAATGAATCAGCTTCATGGCACCTATCCAGTTGGAAGAGGGGCCACCCAGAGGGGGAAGCCCCCTCGCGGGTATCAGGCAGCAGCCTGCATGAAGGTGAGGACTGTCGCGGCCGCATTGGACACGTCATGGCTGATCGCGCCGGCTTTGGCCTGCTTCTCGAACTGGCCCTTGGCCTTCACGAAAGCTTCGCCCCCGTGATCGCGCGCGCCCTTGATGTAGTCCCACATGGCGGAGAACTTGGCGTCCTTTGCCATGATGGACAGCGACTGCAGCAGGGTCTCGCCGAGCTGGTGACAGCTATGGTCGAGTGTCTGCCGCATGGCGTCGATCGTCTGGTCAAACGCGCCGATCTGCGCTGCAGTCTCCAGGTTGCGGTCCAGCCAGCGCAATGCATCGTGAGGCAAGGCGTCGAACGCTTCCACCGCTTCTCCGAAAGAAGGCGCCGGGTCGAAGCCTCGGGCATTGTCATTGGCCGCTATGGGCTGCGGTCCGCTTTCCTCTTGCATTGAGGCAGGCGATCCGGCTTCGCCGGTTGCCATCGGGATGATGTCAGACGCCTCTGGCTGTCCGGCCATCTCCTCTGCCGCAAAATCGCACTCGGCAAAGCCGAGACGCAAAGCGGCAACCTTTGCGCATTTGGCGAGCATCAGCATGGGCTTTTGCCCCCAAACCGAGTTGGGAAGCCCTTGGCTGAGCGCCACAGCCTCGTCGAAGAACACCGTATCGGTGAAGGAGCAGCGCTCATTCTTGACGAAACGGTAGACCTTCGCGGTCGCATACTCCGGAGCCCGGATTGTGACGGCAGCAGACTCGTTCTGTCCGCCGCGGCCGCGCTTCTGGCCCTGGTAGGTCTTTTCGACCATCGGCCCGAACTTGACCTCATCGATCCCGGCGAAGGTGCCGGAACTGTGGGCCAGAAAGATCAGAGCTTTGACAGTCAACCAGCAGGTCTCGTAGTTGACCCATTCACGGCTGGACTTATCGTAGCGCGACTGGCTGACGATGGCGACATGGCCGCCAAAGACATCAAGTCCGCGCATCTGGGCAAGATCCCAGGCTTGCAGAATTGACTCACCATCCTGCGCATTGGCAAAGGTGGTGCCGATCAAGACGCCCCATTGCTGCTTGGTGATGCCGCGGGATTGGGCGCGCTCGGTGGGGTAGGGGATACGGGGAGTGGTCATTATCATTCCTCATTTGGAAAAAAAATGAGGGAAACCCCCCATGATGGGAGATCTCCCATCAGGGATTGGGCAGCGAACTGCGGCCCGGTTTGTCAGATCGCTGACCGTTAGCTTTCGATCAGTTCGTCATCGTTGTGCGGGGCGCCATTGCCGTGGTCGGAGTGACCCCGACTGTCTCCGTCGCTGCGGCGGCTCAGGCTCCGCAAGGAGCCGAAGCGTTCGTTGACGACAGCTTCCCAAGCATAGTGAAGCTTGCCGTCCCGCTCGTAGCGACGGAGCTTCATCTTGCCCTCGACGAAGAACAGGCGGCCCTTGAGAGCAGCCTTTTCCGCGTATTTGAGCAGCTGGCCCCAAACGACCACATCGAAAGCGGTCGTCTCGGCCTCCCACGATCCCGTGGCTTTGTTCCAAGTCTCGTCGGAGGTGATGAGCCGGAATGTCGCGTAGCGAACACCCGACTGCGTGGTGCGGATCACCGCATCATCGGCAAGATTGCCGATCAGCTGAACACGGTTGAGCATGGCTCGACTCCAGTGTTGGAAAGGAGCAAGCCCGCAGATGGGGAGTGCCCCCATCAGGGTTTCAACGGTTTCAGACATAGTTGGACAGCCCGCATGAACTTCGAGGTTCATGCCGCGCGTCATGCCAAAGGTGGCGAGACGCGGCCGGGGATGAGACCCGGACTGTTGCGCGGCTTCGAGTGCTTTCGGGACTCGAATGGGCCATTACAGCCGCCGCAAAGGCTTCATAAGCCATCCGCCTGCCCGGTCGGAGACCGGATGAGACGCACCCTTTCGGGCCGTGGACCGTCGCAGGAATTGCCTGCGAACATTGTGTCTTCGGGAAAGACCCCAGGTGACAGCCTGTCTCTGCAAAGCAGAAAGTGGGTGAAGATTAGCAGGGCCATCGCGATATTGGCAATAGTGGTTACCCACTGCCGTTCATCCAGCGCTGACGCCTCTCTCTCGCGACAAGGCTCAAAGCCGCTGTTCAAAGCCCGGGCACAAAGGCCGAAAGTATCCTCTCGCCAGACAGTTTACGGCACAGTAAACCTGATCTGGTTCTCCAATCGAGGGTAGAGATGGCAATTGTTTACAACGGCTCTGCAGGAAGCAATCGGCTTATGGCAGAGAGCGTATTTCCATATGACGAAATTATCAGAATGTATGGATATGGAGAGAATGATGAGCTGACAGGCGCTTTTCTGAATCCTAACGAGATTTTCGGAGGAACTGGAAACGACACATTGCGTGGTGGCGCCGATGTAAACCTGCTGGACGGCGGAGACGGCGACGACATTCTGAATGCTTGGATGGGGGACTATTCCATCCTGCGAGGGGGCGTCGGAAATGATGTCCTTACCGGCGGTGATAGAGGCGGGCTTCTGGATGGCGGGGCCGGAGCCGATACCATGACTGGCGGCGAGGGTGGCGATACGTATCTGGTAAACCACCTGCGCGATGTGGTGATGGAAAGTTATCGACCCTATTATGACAACGACCCAAACCCGGCTGATCAGGTGAGTGCTTGGGTTAGTTGGACTCTAGGCGCCAACTTGGAAAATCTTATTTTGCAGGGAAAAGGCGCAATCAATGGCACGGGTAATGGACTTTCCAATCTGATTGTCGGCAACGCCGGCAACAACAGCCTATACGGCGGTCGAGGTTCGGATACCATTGAAGGTGGGTTGGGGAACGATACCATTGACGGGGGAACGGGCGTGGACACAGTCCGCTTTACCGCCAGTACGGCCGTTGTAGTCAATCTTTCAAAAACCGCCGCGCAGAACACTGGCGCAGGGCTCGACGTCATCCGCAATGTAGAAAACGTCGTGACCGGTGCAGGCAGTGATCGGGTCACCGGAAATGCAGCAGGCAACTCCCTTACCGCAGGATCGGGCAATGACCTTCTGTCGGGCAAGGGAGGCAACGACCGCTTGTCTGGTGGCGCAGGCAATGACCGTCTTTCAGGTGGCGCAGGCAATGACCGCCTGTCCGGCGGATCTGGAGCAGATCATTTCTTGTTCTCCACGGGCGGCGGCGCTGACCGGATCACGGATTTTGCCGATGGCATTGACCGGATCGTAATCAATAGTGGCGCCCAAGCATTCGGCCAAGTCAGCATCGCCGACTTGGGGAGTGACGCACGAGTCTCCTTCGGCGATGTGACCATCACCCTTTCGAATGTCGATCACTCCCGCCTTGGGGTTGATGATTTCATCTTCACCTGATTTGGCTCTGCCGATCCTCCGGAGCTTATTTTAGGAAGCGAGACATGGCTCGAAGGTCTCGGCAGGAGCAGTTGATTGAAGCTGAGCAGCGAGGGCGTCAGTGGCTTGCGCAGGTGCGCCGCTTGGAAGAGCAGGGCGTCAGCGCAGGTCCACTTTACGAAGAAGCCGACCGCAAGAGCCAGTTTTGGCTGAACCGCTACAACGCGCTGAGCCGAACAGAATAATGTGGCCAGGGGGACAGCCTGATCTGAGCTGATAGAAATCCCCCTTGGCATTGCAAATCGTAGTGAAGCCGGCTCCAGCCGGCTTCACTACAGCAGGGGCAGCAGACCTGCCGGATATTCCCCGCGCTATTCGGCAGCCGTGCGGGCTGCGCTATCGGCGGGAGCTTCAGGCATCTCTACAGGTGGGGCGTCAGGCGCGGGTTCTGCCGTGCTCTCGGTCGTGCCGGGCACCGGCTCGCTGGCCGGGGCGCCAGGATTGAGCACCGGCGCCGCCTTGCGACGACGCCAGCGCGAGGTGGCGTCCTTGATCCCTGCGTTTTTGCGGGCCGCCTCAAGGTCTTCCACCGTCATCTTGTCGGCGGCCTTGGCGGTAAGCGCCTCAGCTTCGATGATCCGGCGGAAGCAGTTGACCTTCACCTTACGGAGCGCCTTCAGACATGTATTCAGGCTGTTGGTGACGCGGGCTGTATCAGAGGCCGCCTGCTTTTCCGGAAGATCACCGTAGATCGACAGGAACGAGATCATGCGCAGGATGTCGTCGCACTGCCGGAACATCTGCAGCAGCTGCATGCTGCGTTTCGACTGAATGCGCGCATCGATCTTCGAGGGCACCGGCGAGTTGGCTTTGCCGCCGTTCGACAGTCCTTCGTAGCGCGTGTAGAGCCCGAGCGCCGTTTCCGACAGCTCGTTCAGGGCAGCATCGAACTCGTCCAGGTAACGGTTGTAATCGGCGCGGTCCGTCAGCCGCTCGCGGGCCACGTAGTCGATCGCCACTGCATATTCGTTACAGGCGGCAAACCAGCGGGTATAGGCCAGCTGGATCTCTGCGGTGTGGATCTCGATGGGCGCAGAGATGGCCGGGGCCTTTGGGCGATAGGTGTTGCGGCGGCGATCCAAACGCGCCTGCCGCTGGCCCAGGATCTCAGCTTGCCGGTCGGGCGGCAGGTCCTCGAACGCGGTGCGCCTGTCGCGCGGGTGGACGCTGCTGGGTGAATTGCCCGTGGCTCTCGGCGGTCTTGCCATCGTCGGTCCCTCGCTCCTGGCACATGATTTCCGGGCAGTTTTGCACCCTGCCAAGTTCTTTGACAATACTGCACGTTATTTTTTCCTGTAGCTTAGTGTTGCCAGAGGCTGAACCTGCCTGCTAATCTTCACCCACTTTCTGCTTTGCAGAGACAGGCTGTCGCCTGGGGTCTTTCCCGAAGACACAATGTTCGCAGGCAATTCCTGCGACGGTCCACGGCCCGAAAGGGTGCGTCTCATCCGGTCTCCGACCGGGCAGGCGGATGGCTTATGAAGCCTTTGCGGCGGCTGTAATGGCCCATTCGAGTCCCGAAAGCACTCGAAGCCGCGCAACAGTCCGGGTCTCATCCCCGGCCGCGTCTCGCCACCTTTGGCATGACGCGCGGCATGAACCTCGAAGTTCATGCGGGCTGTCCAACTATGTCCTGATCTCCGACGAGCGTCAGGCGACCCTTCTAACCCCGCAATGGGAATCCATTCCCGTTGCAGGGAGGATTCCCCCTTTTTTCGAATGGAGAATCCTAATGGGTAAAATCAAGGACATGGTCACGCGTCAAAGCGAAGAGCCGACCAACGTCGCGTTTTTCACCGGCTATGACCGGACCAGGGGCTTTGACAACAATCCGCTGATCGACGCCGCTGACGATGGCTCTCACGCCGAAGATGCGGCGAAGCCGGAGGTTCAGGCGCAGGCAACACGACCCCGCAAGCCGCGGTCGCAGCCCCGCGCCAAGATCAGACCTGCCAGCGCAGAACCCGCGCTGCCTGTGGGCGACCTCGTGACAGGGATGGATCTCAACGATCCGGCCCATGTCGCGGAACTCGCTGCACGCTATACGTCCATGAACGACAGCATGAAGCGTCTCGCCCAAGAGAAGGCTTTGCTGGTGGACAATCTGGACCAGGCTGACGCGGCAGTGTCCAAAGCTGAAGCTGCGCTTGCCGAGTTGCAGCGCCAGCACAACGAGCTGGGCCGCGAACTGGCTCACGCCAAGGAGAAGCTGGAGATTGCCACCAAATCGAGTGGGGCGATCTTCGAGCGAACTGTGTTCAGCATCCTTAAATGGGGCGGTATCGGGTCAGTCCTGATCTTCGCCTCGGCCTTCTTCTATTTCTGAGGGAGTTTCAGATGGATCTGTTCAACACCCGCCTCGCCCTGCCGACGATGTGCCGCACCAGCAGTGCCCTCCTGCAGTCAAGGCTTCACGGCTCGCCTATCCGGAGATCCGCTCAGGTGAAGCTCCTTCCCCGCATGATCTGCATGGACGGCTTTTCGCTGTCGGTCCAGGCTAGCGAGACCCACGGCTGCAAGCCGCAGCGACGGGATGGCCCTTACTCGCATGTCGAGTGTGCCTGTCCGTCAGAACCTGTCCCGGCGCTGATGCCCTATCTTCTCGAAGAGGAGGGCGTGTCACCGGTGCAGTCCGTCTATCGCTGCGTACCTGTCGAAGTTGTTCAGGCTGTCCTGACCAGCCACGGCGGTCTGCGCGACTGATCTAGTCAATCCATCAACCCAACCGGGGAGTCATATCCCCGAGGGGGCTGGCTCCCCTTTTTTTGGAGCCACCACATGACCATCATCATCGCGATCTGCCGCGTTCTTGGAATTTCCCGCGCCGGCAAATCAGCGGCAGGCCTTATCGCCGAGGACATCCACGATCCTTATGCCGACGAACCCTGCATCATCAACGGCCGCGACATCACCTATCGCCAGTTCAACGACGAACTGGCCGCTGTCTATGCCTGCAAGCGCGAAGCATCCGTGCCGAGTGACCTCGTGGAACTCCACGTCGCGCATATTGGAATATCTCGGTAACCCCCACCCCAACAGAGGGCATCACCCTCTTGGGGTTGCTCTTTCAGGAGACACCCAATGTCATTGCACTCGCTGAATGACTTCGACCTCGTGAAGAGCGAAGCCAAGGGCCATTGGCCCAGCATCATCGGATCCATATTTCCCAACATCACGCCGATCATGCACAAGCCAGGCGACCAACGCTGCGCTTGCCCCGTTCACGGGTCGAGCAAGGGAGCCGGGGGAGACGGTTTCCGCCTCTTCCACGACTTCGCCCAAACAGGCGGCGGCATCTGCAACAGCTGCGGGGCCTTTCCCACCGGGATCGACCTCGTGATGTTCCTGTCCGGCTGCGACAAGTTCGAGGCGGTCAACATGCTCAAGCGCCAGATGGGGCTCGGCATGGATCAGCGGCAGGTGCGGCCACGCCGCCTCACCGCGCCGCCCGTTCCGCCCCGGAACGAGAAGCTGGACACGCTGAAGATGAAGCAGCGCAATGATCTTCTGGCCGGTATATGGTCAGAGGCCAAGCCGCTCGACGAGCTTCCCGACAATCATCCGGCTATCGCCTATCTGCGCGATGCGCGGGGGATTGGCGCGGAAAGCTTCATCTACCGGCAACGGCACATGCGGTTCCACCCGAACCTCTACTACGCGCGCAGCGACGTGGAGGATCAGCCGCCGATCTGCTTTCCCGGCATCGTCTCGATGATGCACGGGATGGACGGCAGCGCGGTGGGCCTTCACCGGATCTTCCTCGACCACGACAAGCCGCAAAAGGCGCCGGTCGACAAGCCCAAGAAGATCCTGCGCTGCCTGGAGCAGAAGCTGAATGGTGCTGTTCGCATCATCGGCCGCGTTCCTGCAACAGCGCATGTGAACGTCTGCGAAGGCATCGAGACCGGTTTGGCCATCTCCTACGCCACCGGCCATCCGGTCTTCGCAGCGGGCTACGCGACCCTTGTTCAAAGCTGGAAGGCACCTCAATTTGTTAGGGCCGCCACCATCTGGGCAGATCGCGACGAAGGCGAGGCCGGGATCAACCACGCCAGCAAGCTCAAGGAGCGTCTGCTGGATGAGGGCATCGGATGCCGAATACTGCTTCCTGCCTTTAACAAAACATCCAGTGAAGATTGGAACGATGTGCTTTTAGATCACGGTCATGCAGCTGTGATTCACGCCTATGAAGGACATTCCCAACAAACGCTGGTATACTGAACCTTAAAAGAGCCCTCGGGGCTCTTTTTTTTTGTCCGCATCCGTGCCACAGGAAGATATACATTAACCGGCTGTCTTGCTGAGGAAACGTGTTGAAACCGCTAATGGCACTGCCTTTAGGCGCGCTGCTGACTCTCTCCACCGCGACTTTTGCCATATCTGACACCTACTTCAATGGTTCGGCCGATGGTTGGTACTGGTATGAGGACCCGCCTCCCCAGCCCGAACCTAAGTCGGAACCGGAGGCACCACTGCCCCCGCCGTCTGCCGAGGTGGCCACGGTGCCCGAACCACCATCCTTGCCCGAGATCGTTCCGCTCCCGACCGAGCAGGCGACAGCACCGGCCCCGCCACCGCCAGGAAGCGTCGAATTCCTGCGCCAAGCCATGCCTGAGGCGCTGGATGTGGCCACCAACAATCCCAGTCCGGAGAATGTCGAGCGATACCTGCTTTTGCAGAAGGTGGCCCTCGATCGCTCTGAGCAGTTCTCGGAAATGGTTACGCAGGTCACCACCGGCCACCCAGAACTCGACGAGGGACGGCGGCGGCCGCGGCAGGACACCTTTGCCAAGCAACTAGAAGAGCGAGCCGAGGCGGGAAAACGCGAGGTTCTGACAGAACTTTTCAAGAGCAATGCGCTGATCATGTTCCTCGACAAAAACTGTTCCTCCTGCGGTCTGATGGGGGAGAACTTCTTCAGAATGCAGCAGACCCACGGGTTGGTATGGCAGGCCATTTCCATGGACGGCACCGTTCTGCCGCCGGAGATGGAGATCAAACAGTCCTTCGATGCGGGCCTTGCGGCAAAGCTTGGGGTTGCCAATGGCGGGGCCGTGTTCCTGGCGTCGCCGCCAAGCACCTACATTCCGGTCACCTGGAACCCGACCGGCGGGGCAGAAATCGCAGATCGCATCCTGATGATCGCGCGAAGATCCGGCCTGATCACCGAAGATGCCTTCCGGAAAACCCAGGCCGTCAACCCGATGGTCAGCCAAGCGGATGCCATCAGGGACGAAGGCTTGCCAGACATTCTGCGCCAGGCCGACGACTTCCTTCGCACGACCGCCCAGCACTTCACCACCGCACCGACCACAGAGGCCAGCCAATGACGAAAACACGACACCTCCTGGCACTGCTGGCCTCGGCTGCACTCGCCATCGCCGCGCCCGCTCCTGTCTCCGCCGACCTGAACGGGCAACTGGACAACATGCTCGGCGTGAATGTGCAGGTGAACAGTGCTGGTGCACTCTCCACAGCGCGCAGGGGCGGCTTCTATGGCGGCTCTGTCTATGTCCGCGGCAAGGTGATGAACGTGAATGTCCTGAACTTCACGCCGCCGAGCTTTGCGGCGGGCTGCGGAGGGGTTGATCTCTTCGGCGGAAGCTTCAGCATGATCAACGCCGCTCAGTTCGTGCAGCTTCTCAGAAGCATCGCCCAGAACGCGGCTGGCTATGCCTTTCACCTCGCCTTGAAGAACATTTGCGAGCAATGCTCGACAATCATTTCCGGCCTTCAGCGCTCAATTCAGGAAATGAACCAGTTCACCGGCAACAGCTGTCAGCTCGCCAAGGGCATCGTGAACAGCGGTGTGGCGGCGATGGAGCTTTCCGATGTGAAGGGCATGCAGGGCACGACCATCCAAGAAGGCTATAACGATGCGTTCGATGCGTTCTGGGGATCGTTGTCTTCGACAATCGACTCCCTCACTGCTGCCGGTCCGGGTGGCAGTTCAACCTACGAGGACAAGTTTGAGGTCAACGTCGTCTGGAAGGCGATGGAAGATCACAGCATGTCAGGCTGGTTTTCCTCCGGTGACAAACAGCTGATGGAAGCGCTGATGACCCTGACTGGCACCGTCGTTCTCACGGGCCCAGTAAATGACTCGGACGGCGAGCCATCTCGCAACGTGAAGCCGGCCATTGGCGGTGGCGGCATGACAATCCGCGACATTATCTACGGAAATCCGAGCGTTCAGTTCCTCCGATGTGTCGATGCCGAAAAGTGCCTGAATATGAGCAGACGGGTCGCCGACCTGAAGGGCCTTCAGAAGCTTCTTGAAGAAGACATCATCGGCACCGGCCCTGCTGATAGCTCGTCGCTGCTGTTCAGGGTCATCAACGGGACCGGCACGGCGGCAGACACTGGCGTCTTGATCGGTAGGCTCGGCACCTATGGCTCCATGCTCATGGAGATCGCTGAGGCCTCACCTCCCGGCAGCTCGGGACCCTACGAGCTGTTCCACGAGATCAAGGGCTACCTTGCCTACGAATTGGCAACGCTGTTCGTGGCGGACGTCATTGCTGCTGTGGACCAAGGCGTTGCCGCCAGCAAGTATGAGACCGCCTATGCCGATGACTGGCGGCGCAATGATTTTGCGCGGGCCGTTGAGCGGATGCAGCGCGATCTAGCCGTCATTGCGGAACAAACGCCGGCGCCGAAGGACAACCTTCAGCTCTACATGCAGATGCACGACTACCTTGTGCTAAACCACTCCCCCTTCAAGTGAGGCACGGTGATGGAACTCATTGCTTATTTGAATGGCGACGTCACCACCCTCACGCAGATCCTCAGCCAGATCGCCATGGCGCTCGGCGGGGGTACATTTGCCGTGGCCGCAAAGACCTGCGCGATCATCGGGATTATCGTCGCGATCTTTGCTTCGCTCCTGAAGGGAGGACAGCTGAACCCGGCAACCTTCATGTGGCCGATCATCGTCTCTGTCCTGATGCTGCTGCCGCGCGTTGATCTGGTGATCGAGGACACACGGGGCGGGCTTGCCCGCGTCAATGACCTTCCTATCGGCTTCGCAGCACCGATCTCGCTCATTACACATCTGGGCGTCGGTGCCAGCAACCTGATGACCGGATACCTAGGCCTAGACGACTACGCGATCACCATGGACAACGGCCACCTGATCTCTTTGCGCGCACCGGTTGTCTATACCCAGGTCATCACGCAGCCGGAGTTCCAAGGTCCGGCCGCAACCTTCTCCAACGGTCTGTCACCGACAAGCGATGTCTCAAACTACATGAAGACCTGCCTGCAGTGGAAGGCGAAGGTGGCCGGCTCCGATGTGCGCCTTCCGGTACTGCGCTCGCGGCCGATCAGTGACATGCGGATCGATCAGGCGCCGGGAACCGTTGCAGCCTCAGACGGACGGACCTATGAGTGCGGCACCCTCTTTGACCGGCTGATGGCAGGCTTCGAGAGCAGTGACTTTCAGGAGAGGCTGAACGATGCCGTCGGCCTAGCCTTTGGCAAATACCAAGGCGACACTACGACGGGCGGGCGCTACCAAGCGGCACTTGAATCCGTCATCGACGACCCGGCTGAGTTCTACAAGACGGCCGCGTTCTCCCACGCGTTGCAGATGATCGCCGGAGACATCACCCAGGCAGCGGGCGGCGGCTCACAGCAGGCTGCGCTCAACGATGCCCTGGCCCAAAAGCGCGAAAAGAACTTCGGCGCTGCCGCGATGATCTTTGAGACGATCGGCCACACTATCGAGTTCATCGAGGTCTGGTCATTCTCCCTCTTCCCACTTGCGCTCCTGATCCTCATGCTCGGCGCGATCGGCGCGAAGATGGCCGTGAAATATTTCTGGATGCTGGTTTGGGTGCAGCTGTGGTATCCAACGCTGCTGATCGTCATGGACTACCTGGACGTGAAGCTGAAGACGGTCGCGATCTCCAGCACGGCCACCGTCGCCACCTACAACAGCTTCATGTTGGAGGTTCTGCGGCTGCAGGACGTGGGCTATGTCCACCTCTCGATGGCAACGGCACTGTCAATGGGGCTGGTATTCGGATCCTCGGCGATCCTTGCCTCGAACATCCAGCGCGACCTGACCGGCGCCAATCACTATGATCCGAAGAAGAATGCCCCCGACACGCTCTCGCGCAACGCGCTGACATCTTTCCACTCGCCCTTTAGCTATTCGCCAAACCAGGGCTACGAGGGCCATGCCGCCAAGGAAACCTTTGCCGGCGTGACCTTCTCCTATGACCGGCGGCTCGGTGAAGGCGTGACCATGACCGAGGCTGCGCAATACGCGGCAACGGGATCGAGATCCGGCAGTACAACATCGGGTGTGGCCGCAGCCCATACGGTGGGAACCTCAGCTGCCAGCACGAAAACGGCGACAGACGATTGGGCGGCGGGGTCTAGCGGCACGTCGTCAATCGGAGCGGCGACGGGTGGCCGCGTCGATGCTCAAATGGGGCAAAGCGTAGGCCACTCTTACAGCGATAACGTTCGGGACTCCATCTCGGGCACTGCCCAAGCAGGTATTCAAGGTTCGGCGGGCTTGAAGGCTTTGGGAAGCGGTGGAGGAGTTTCTGGGGGTGCAGGCATTTCAGCGGGACGTGACTATTCATCGCTAGACCAAAAGAAAGCTGATGAAAACTTCGGTGTTGGCGTCAATCTCGACCAATCAGCTTCGACCCGTGAAGAAGTAGGTAGTTCGCTCCGTTACGGAAAATCTGAGACGACGAGCGAGAACCGCAGCGAGAGCAACGATCGCCGCAAAACGGCACAGACCGGTGAGCAGTATGTGGAAGGCACGTCTGTCAGCAGGTCGGACACGCAGGCCAAGGCCATGACAGAAAGCGAGATCACCGGGCGCCAGATGGCTCGGCAGTGGGACGGGATCAAGGTCTCGAACCAGATCGCCCGTGACCCCGATCTGATGAACGATCTGGTGAAAGCTGTCCATGACAGCGGCATCTCCAATCAGGTCGACAACTTCCTCTTTAGGAACCAGGAAAAACTCGAGGGAACCTTCGGCAAGCACAACGAGGATGCCCAGTATGCGATGTCGGCCCTTTACGTCATGCAGGGCATGGCCGGGAACCCCTACCGCGGGCCTGATGCACACGAGCGTATGGACGTCCTGAACGCCGTGGGCGATGAACTGATGCTCCGGACCGGCTACTCCGCCTTCGTGGGCGCGGCGGCTGACGTATCGATGGACAACCTGAGCGCGAGCCAAGCAGCCGATCCAAGCCGGGTCGATGCACTTTTCGGAAGAGTGTCCTCGGGCGTGGCGCTTGAAAAGGAGACGGTGGAGGATGCCCTCGCGCAGATCCCAACTGCAGGCGATCCAAAGAGCGCGGTAGACAGCCTCTTTGCGCTGATGGGCGGCCGGGCAGAGGAAATCTCGGAGGGGCAGGGGAATGCCATCCTGTCCACCGCCCGGGAAAGGCTGGATCGAGAATTTGGCCCGATCGACGCAGATGCGATGTCCTTCCTGGAAACCAGGCGCGAGCTTGGCTGGAAGGGGGCGATCCAGAACCTCTACCGCGACAATCACTCCATCCGAGAGAGCGATGTCTACCAGAGCTACCGAGACAACAAGGATGAAGGCTGGTTCAGTGAGGGCAAGGGCGCACCGCAAATGCTCGAAGACCGGATGCAGCAGCTGAATGCGTCGGGACTGACTACGGCGGACAATGACGTGGCCCGCTTCATGGTGGCAACGCAGTTCCTGGCAGGCGCGACCAACGCCGGCGACGAGGCCATGGCCTCGCAATTTGAGAAGGAGCGGCAGGACATAATCGACCGTAATCCGGGGTTCGGGGCCGGTGATACGCAGGAGAGGCTGACCGCCCTCGCCATGCTGGGCACCAACGACACTACCATGCATTCGAGCATCCTGCGCGGCCAGCAGGAGGCCATGATCGGCGGCTTAGAAAGCCAACTTGAGGCTGCCACGGGTAAGGATCTGAACTCGCTAGGCAAGGACGTGTCGTGGCAGGGCAATGGGGGATCGTCTCATGATCCTAGCGGCTTCATCGGCGGGCTGCTGGGCTTCATTCGCCAGCACGAAGCACCGAACGGCTACTCGGACTATTTCAGGGGATCGCGCGTGGAGCCATCGCGGCCGCTGGAAACCATGACGATCGACGAGGTGCGAGATTGGCAGAATGCCACGCTGAAGGAGCAAATCAGCCGCGGCATTCCCTTCAATGAACGGTCCTCGGCCGCCGGCGGCTACCAGATCATCAGCGGCACCTTAGACACCCTAGTCAACCAAATGGGATTGACGGGCAACGAGACCTTCGACGCGGCCATGCAGGACCGCATGGCGCTGCATCTGCTAGAGGGGCGAGGGCTGTCAGACTACCAGAATGGCCATATCAGCCTTGATCAGTTCGGGAACAACGTGGCTGGCGAGTGGGCATCGATGCCGAAGCTGAGCGGTGCCGGGGCAGGACAGAGCGTCTACCAAGGCGTGGGGACCAACCGTTCGCTGACGTCGGCGAATGAGTTCGCAAGTGTCTTGGGCCGGGCATAAAAAGGCGACGTGAGTGAAGAATGCCCTGGCTCCGCCAGGGCGTTCTTTAATTTACGCCGTAGGCGCGGCCAAAATCTTCTGCTGCGTAAGCAATAGTCGGAACATCGCCAGGACTGTTGAAAGGCGCACCAAACTGATCTCGTACAGGAGAGGGGGCAACGGCAGGTTGATCATTTTTCAAGTGCTGCTGTAGGTCTACTTGATCCGCGAAGTAGTTCTGGATCTTCCTGATAATCCCGATCATGGCGATCTCCGTGATGCTCTTTCCTGTCAGATAGGAGTAGATCGCCTCTATAGCACGAAAATTATCGCAAGGCTCCTTCCCTTAATCTCCACGCATCCCGCCGTGGCAGATTTGGCGCGGCGGGATGGGGTAGCTCAGCTGAAAGCGCGACGGCCAGCGTCGGCCGGCAGCTCAAGGCGCCTGATGGGGTATCGGCGCACAACTTGATGTCTAAGCAGTCGCCTGCGAGCGCCGCGGCTCTAACACTGGTGCCGCAGCTGACGGATCTCAGGATCCGAAGAGCCTGAAGATCGGGCTCAGGAACGTGTTGATAAACTCCTGCTTCGCATAAGGAGACAAGCTCACCACGCAGAAGGCGACATAGCCGATGAGCAGGAGCATCAGGAACAGCGCGAGGCGCACCCGGAACGGAGTCCGGTTCACGACCAGCATCTGCGCACGGCCGTGGCCGCCACTATAGGGCAGGGAAGGGATGGATTGTGACATGATGAACCTCGACTAGTGACCGCGCTGTTCTTGCCCGAAGATACGCAGTTCTTCCATGACGTCTTTCCGTTCGTCCAGGTAGCTCTGCGCCTCCTGCCGAAACATCTCCATGTAGGTCCGCCGGGCGTCCTCGACCCACTGGTCAATGCAGTCGATGTAGATCGAGCTTTGCCGAAAATACTTCTCCTTCTCGACGTAAAACTCCTCCCGATCGGGATAGTCCAGCCGATCCGGGGGGACGGGTCGGAAGCACAACCGCTCGCCGGCATAAGGATCCTCGGCCTCGTACCCGGACGGAACCTGCGCGTCCGCCGTTCCCGCGAAAAGTGTCATGCTTGCTGAGAGAGCGAGGCACGCCAACCTCAGGTGGTGTTTATGTCTTCTCAAGACCCTCACGCTTCTTTATCCCTCAGTCTCAGAGCAGAATGCCGGTTAATCTTGGCGTCTCCTCCTGATTTAGCACTCGCTCGCCGGGTGGCACAGCCAAGGACTTTGTCATGCAGATCTTTTTCGAGCCGCAACTTGAAGGTGTATCGACCCGGGACATGTCGCAGCTGCGGCTTTGCGAGGATGGCATCTATACCGAGCAGGACCTGGATGAACTGTGCGAGGCGCGCGGCCACCTTCTCCGACAGATGCGCGATGCCATTGAGGATCGAAACCTTCCCAGGCTCGCACAACTCGATGCGGTCTATGATGATCTCTCCACTTCGATCGAAAGCATTCTCGCGCTCTGGCCCGCGGATTACACTCCCGGCTGTGCAGACAAGAGGCGTTTCAGTTGATTTCCGGTATAAAAGCCCTGAAAAACTTGTTGGTTAGGACAAGTAGCGCCGACGCGTTCGCCGCATTACCTTGCTAAACATAAGCAATGACAGGAAAGCATCGCTCGGGTCATGACGTCAAAGCCTACCGCCGAACAGTCTCATAATCTTATCCGCCAAATCATGAGGGAGCAGGGAGCTACTTACCCTTCCCTCGCTAAGGACTTGGACTTTAGGCACGAGAAGCTGGCGTCGGCCGTCAAATGCTCGACAGGCGTGACCCCCGCAACGATCAAGATGCGCAAGAAAGTGGCCGAGGCCCTGGGCCTCGATCCTTACGAAGTCTGGAGTCCCGAATATCTCGAATACAGCGGGCGCAAGACCTACGAGACAGGTCCTTATGCCGTGCCGTCCGCTAGTAAGCTGAAACCGGCTGCATGGGAGAAACTGCCGCCCCGGATGCGTGTCCGGGCGCTTTGCAAGGACAAGGGGTTCGACCTCGGGTATCTCCAGGAGAAGTTCGGCGTCACCTATCGGGTTCTGACGGCCGCGATCTACGGCACCAAGACCGCCGACGCGCTGCGCCAGAAGATCGCCGATGAAGTCGAGACGCCGATAGAAGAGATTTGGCCTGACATCTACTCGCCCAAGGTCGTTCCGGCCGAGGCAGTTGCGCAGACTGTCGAGTCCTGCTCGGATATGGATGCGTTCTACGGGTTCGGCAACATCATGGCCTGAACATCTCTCTGAGTGTCAGAGAGATAATGATTATCCCAGTAATTCTCAGATATTAGCGGTATTGCAGATTTCGTTGCGAGTGCGCCACAGCACTGCCCGTTAAAATCACCGCCGCATAAATGTCGCCTTCCAATGCTGGAATGTGCTGCCTAGCTGGAACTCATGTTCACGCTGCAGGAGAGCATTTCCAAAGGAGGCCGACATGAACGACCACACCAAGATCATCGACCTCAATGCCCGCGTCCCCAATCGCCTGAAGCGCGTGACTGAGGACGGCATCTGGGAGAGGGTCTGCGAGGATGCCCTTCGGCCGACATTCGAGCTTCTTGGCAGCGACATCGAGAAGAAGGGCAGGCCAACCCGGACCGAGAAATTCGGAACCGATAGCTACTTCACGCGGCCCTTCATGCTGCTGACCTGGCACGGACAAAAGAGTCTCGACGGTCAGCAGATGGCGCTGCACTTCACCTACGGTGGCAACGGGGTCCTGGCCTTCGACCTCAGCGCCATCAAGACCGTGAACGGCGTCAAGATGCAGAGCAGCTACACGCGAAGGATCTTCAGCGTCGGCGACGGCGAGTTGATGACCAACGTGTTCCACATGTCGTCCATGGGGCTGGGCTATGCTGCAGCGCTGGAAGACATGCCGGCCGAGCCGGAATGGAGGATCATCCGCATCCCGCAGAACCGGATGAGCTGATGTCACCGCGTCCCGGCGAGGCGGCCATTGCTGATCAGGCGGAAGCCTGCGCGCAGCTGCTGCTCGAAGAGCATGTCCGGCAGGAAGGGCTTTCTGCCGGGCTTCAGGACGTCATCACCTCGCGCGGGATCTGCCTGACCCAACTCGGGACAGTCCATGAGATCATGCTGCGGCATGGCGCCGGCTACATCGCTGTCCACGGCCTCGCGCAGCTGAAGCGCGCCATTGCTGCGAGAGGTTTTGACCTTGCGGAGCATCAGCTCGCCCTTTTCCCAACCGACGCTTAACGAGAAGAATATTTCATGATCATCAAAGAGGCCGACGCGCGTGAGCGCGATCTGGAGGTGCTGAACCTGATTGCCGAGAGGAAGGATCTGCCGTCCGCGACCAAGGGGAGGGTCGAAGAACAGATCAAGGCGATCCGGATCGGTGTCGCCGGCGAGAAGGCGTCGGCCTACCACATCGACTTTACCTGCAAGGACAGCAGGAAGCTCGCCGTCATCCATGACCTCAGGCTGGATGTCGGAGGCAGGATTGCCCAGATCGACCACCTGGTGCTGCACTGGACGCTTTGGGGGTTCGTTTGTGAGAGCAAGAACTACAACGCAGGGCTTGCAGTCGATCAACAGGGTGATTTCACTGCCTTCTATGGCAAGATACCACGTGCTATTCCCTCGCCGGCAGAGCAGAACCGGAAGCACATCGCCGTCCTGTCGGACCTGCTTCGCACCGAAGACTTCCCCTTGCCGACCAGGCTCGGCTTCAAGATGCAGCCTGCCCTGAAGTCACTCATCATGGTCTCGCCCAGCTCGCGGATCACGATGCAGGGCAAATACGACAGCTTCAGCATCATCAAGGCAGACGCCTTCGACAGGACGCTGAAGGACACCTTCGACAATCTCCCTCTCACGCAGATCGCCAAGACGATCTCCAGCGAGAACCTGCGGGATCTCGCAGAAGCGATCGCCGCCAAGCATGTGCCGATCGAGTTCGACTGGTACGCGCGCTTTGGCCTGACCCCACCGGAGCCAGTGGTTCAGCCAGCCGTGCAGCAGCCCGGCGCTGACCAGCCTGCGAACGCTGCCAGCGGTATGAAGTGCGAAGGATGCACCGGCCCGCTGTCAAAGGCGGAGCACTTCTGGTGCATCAGGAACAAGGCCAAGTTCAACGGGAAACGGTTGTGTCGGAAGTGCCAGGCAGAGGTCGCGGCGAAAACCACCTGATTTGCCAGCGTCTGCTATGCGGGACAAAGCTGTCAAAGCCGAAACGGCATGATAGAGCACATCTATCTCCGCAGTCGGCGCATGGAGCCACGATATGAAGCTCGGCATCTCTTTAGCTCTAATCTTAGCCGCAGCACCCTACCTCGCAGAAACAGCGGCAGGATTTACCCATCTTCGTGACACCTCGGTGGCCGACCGGCCTCTATCGCTTTCGATATGGTATCCTTCGGAAGAACAAGCATGGGACACTATCGGAGGTAATGCTGTCTTCGAAGGGGCTACAGCCGCCTCGGATGCTCCCGTTCCGGAAGGAACACTCCCTGTGGTAGTGGTTTCGCACGGCGGCTTGCGATCAGCGACCGACTCTGGCGCGTGGCTCAGTTCATCCATAGCTAGAGCAGGCTATGTGGTTGTCGAGGTCAATGCGCCGCGGCCGGACAATGCGACTACTGCCGTGAACGAGATCTGGCAGAGGCCACAGGATATCCGCCGTGCCATAGATCTGGTGCTGGCTGACGAAGTGTGGGGGCCGCGGATTGATGAAAGCAAGGTCTCCGTTGCAGGATTTGCGCTTGGCGCGACCGCTGCCCTTTCCGTTGCCGGAGTAAAGATGGATAAAGCACGCTATCTGCGTTCCTGCGCCGCCGACAGCACCGCGGAAGGACCAGATTGCAGATGGTATGCCGCACAGGGCGTAGACCTGTCGGAAACCAGTGCAGATGGCTTGGCAGGGCTGGTCCCAGATCTTCGTGTGTCGTCGGTGATCGCTGTGAACCCCGAGTATTCGGTCGCTCTAAGTGCTGTCCCTGCCGGCGTGAGCGCGCTGCAGATTTCTCTCGGAGATCCTGGTCAAACATCAGGCGACGGCGAGATTGCTCAAGCCGTTGTCATACCCCAAGCATCCGCTTTAGACGCTTTCGCCGTTTGCACAGACGCTGGACCGGAGATCCTGATTGAGGAAGAGGGCGATCCGTCGCTCTGTGGCGTTTCGACAGAAGCACGCCGCGCCGTCCACCAGGAAGTCTCCGATATGATCATCTCCTTCCTCAGGATTGATCGGGAATAGGCGGGCGCTGACCGTCCGCAATGGGCTCTTTCGCGACCATCGGCGGACACGGAGGCCATCGCCAGGCTTACTTAGTTCTCGCCCTTCTTTGCCTCTGGCGCAGACAACAGCGCCATCCCGTAGGCTCGCGGCCCGATAAAGCTGTATCGCCGGTAGATCTGCCTGACGCGATGCAGCTTCCAAACCGGCTCATCATGGACGTTCTGCTGTCGGGCCAGTGGATAGCGCCGCCTGGTGAACTCCTCTGCGATTTCCTGAAACGTCAGTCCCTCCTTCCGCATCGTCTCGATCGTCGGGCCGAGGGTTGCGGCGAACCGGTCGGCGCGGAGCTTGCTGGTCATGACGCCGCGCTGCCTGGCTTGCCCCGCGTCCTTGGCCCGGGACGGATGAGCAAAACCCAACTTCACGCCGCGCTTGATTGCCTGTTGCAGTGCGGCTGACGTTCGCTGCGAGATCGCCTCGGCCTCATTCTCAGCGACGGCAGCCATGATGTGCATGGAGAGACGGTTCGCCGCCGGCATGTCGCAGGCCTCGATCTCAAGCCGGCTATCCGCCATGAGGGTGGAGATGAAGCTGACACTTCGGGCGAGGCGGTCCAGCTTGGCGATCAGAAGGACGGCTTTTGATCGCACGGCAATCGAGCGCGCGGCCCGCAGCTGGGGCCGCTGCGAGTTGCGGCCGGACTCGATCTCAGTGAACTCGGCAATCACTTCGGCGCCGCGGCTGCGGGCATGTCGCATCACCGCGTCGCGCTGCGCGTCGAGGCCGAGGCCCGAGTTGCCCTGCTTCTGGGTCGAGACGCGGTAGTAGGCGACATATTTCATCAGGCTCTCCGACTGAAACTGGCTTTTTGCCAACTGTGAACGTGGCGTGGGTATGGGTGATTTGCATGAAAGGGTTATGCCTAAGGGCCTGCACATGGCGCAAGGTGATCATGGTGTGGACCGCTTCGAAAGTGGTCCCTTTGGGCCGCTAGCCTCTGCCATCAACAGAAGTCCCGGTAGAACACGAAGCGGACACTGACTGACGTCCCGGCGCTCGAAGTGAATAGCTCATTGCTGACGCTCGCGGGTCCGGTCCGTCTGACTCCCGAAGGCTGCGATAGTCTCACAGCCGCAATTCGCCATAGGGCTGTCCCTCCCGATGCGATAACGTGGAAGCTCTTCATCTGCCTCGCCAGAACCGCTTCGGGAGACCAGATCGGAAAATGGGGTAGCAGCGTTTTCAATTTTTTGACCACGTGTGCGTCAAGATCATTCAGATTAGCCACGTCTGTCGGGTCGTTGTTTACATATCGTTCATTAGGTATAATGCAGGGAAATCACTTATGCTTTTTGGACAAGAAATGAACATAGAATACGAAAAGGAACAGCAGCGGCGCCTGGCTATACTGATTGAGGAGTTGAAAGCAGGCAAGATCCACTTTGCCCCCCATCTCCACGCCAGAATGTCTGCATCCATCGAGGCCGTCCAAATGAAGGCGGACGGAACGGTAGATTTGTCCACGGTAGACGATGCGGTTCGCTCGATGGCCTTTATGTCGTCTGTCATGAGGGATCGCGAAGACATGAAGGCAGAGATCTCGATCTACGAGATTAACAAGATATTCTACGATTTTCTAGAACTGAACATGGGCTGGCTTATAGAGGGTGCCAGAGAACGCGGCATGGACGCTCATGAGGTTGGACTGGCACTGAGTTCGTCATCCGCTTACGCGGAAGATTTTTTTCCAAAAATTCGCAAATGCATGGAAATGTTGAATGATTTCTGGGAGAGCTTGACGGCAGTTTGCCAATATCATCTTCAAGACTTTGATGGACTAAAGGCGATATTTGGGGGCGATCTTTTTCCATCTTATCAGCAGAACATTGCATCGAGCTCAGGACTATACCTGGATGTGATCGCCCTAAACGATCCTTTTTCTAAATCTCAACACGTCTTTGAATCTGGCAGCCGAGAGCAGGCTGTATATATATTTGCCAAACATGTAATTAACTTGATGAACTACAAGGAGCTAGCTCTATGCGATCAACATATGCCGCTCGTTGCGATAGTGCCACCAACGAAGTTCGATGATGACAATCGTGAGTGGCTAGGATCATTGATGAAATCTGATACCACGAAGCATTTGTCCACCGCATTCGGCCGCACGTTCGAGAACATTGATGAAGTCGACGACTTTTTAAAAGGCGCTGCCGAACCAGAGGACCTAGTTAAATTGATCGTTAGAAAAGACATGATCCTTTTTGACGTTGAATGGGAAGGAAGCCTCCTGGCTCAGATGAAGCGTTCGATGGCGGACGCCGACCTGCGGGTAGTCACTCCGAAACATGCAGGACGTTTTTTGACAGGCATTATCTTTGGGCGCATGGGGCAGGCTACCGACATTTTACAGAGAAGCCGAGACTTCGGCAGCATTCCACTTCTTGATGCACCTACCTCGTGGCGATATTTCAATTTTGCGCTGGCGCACCAGTCCACAGATAACCTAGCTGTCCCGTCCCGGATGATCACATAGATCCTCGCCGGACCTCGCTCTTCATGGCAAGATTGATCCTGCGCGAGGTTCGAAACGGGAGGCAAGCATGCTGATCTCTCTTCACAAGCAGGCAACAACGACACCAAAGATACGGGCCGCAATCCAGGCGAGCACGGAACCGGCCTGGAAGGTGGCGGAGCGCTACGGCATCTCCGAGCAGACCGTCTGGAAGTGGCGAAGCCGGGACAGCGTCCATGACCGCAGCCACACCCCTCATCGGTTGCAGACCACGCTGACGCCGGCGCAGGAGGCGGTGGCAGTGGCGCTACGCCGGACGCTGCTGCTGCCGCTGGACGACCTGCTGTCGGTGGTGCGCGAGTTCCTGAACCCGCACGTCTCGCGCTCCGGGCTCGATCGCTGCTTGCGTCGGCATGGGGCGGGTAACCTGCGCGCACTGAGACCCGTCGTGGCGCGGCCTGCGCACAAGCCGTTCAAGGCCTACGAGCCCGGCTACCTTCATATCGACGTGAAATACCTGCCGCAGATGGCAGACGAGGACCGCCGCCGGTATCTGTTCGTCGCCATCGACCGCGCCACGAGGTGGGTCTTCGTGCGCATCTATCCGGCGAAGACGGCCGCCAACGCCCGCCGCTTCCTGCGCGACCTGGAGCGCGCCGCCCCGATGCGGATCACACGGGTGCTCACGGACAACGGCAAGGAGTTCACAGATAGGCTCTTCGGCCTAAGAAAGCGTGCTGCCACAGGCAACCACGACTTCGACCGCCTCTGCGCTGACCTCGATATCGAGCACCGCCTGGCTCCGCCGATGCACCCACAAACCAATGGCATGGTCGAGCGCTTCAACGGCCGGATCGAGGATATCCTGCAAAGCCACCACTTCAACAGCGGTGAGGACCTCGAGCAGACGATCCATCGCTATGTCCGCCTCTACAACGGCCAACTTCCGCAATCAGTGCTCAAGGGCCGAACGCCCATTGACGCTCTGAAGGATTGGCAGCGGCAAAGGCCGGATATCTTCAAGAAGCGACCTTATAATCACGCGGGATGTGACACCTAGCCTATGATCGCAAAGAACTTCATATGATGCATGGCCTGCAACGTGCTGCGACGACTGATGCCGAGTGGCTTGGGAATACTCCTCCCTCAGCGCTGATAGAAATGCGAAAGCAAGGAGCCATGCCCGAAATCAGAGAAATACTAAGCAAAGGCATTTCGGAAATAGTAGCAGCTAATCCTGACGGCTTCTACAGAACGGCCGATCAAGTAGTTTCAAACGTTCAAGAAGCTTTCGACCTGCATAAGCAGAACATAGAGGCCCTTAAGAAAAAGCGCTGGAAGTTTCTCGGTCATGACATTGGAGGCTGGCTCGTAACCGGATCCTTGGAAATTGGAGCAGCGGCGCTCGGAACTCCGGCCATGGGATTAGGAGCCCTCGTGGCGCAAAATACCTTCGATCTACCTAAGCTTAAAGATCTTCCGAAGGGGAATCGAGAAACAAAATCAGCACTGGATCATGCCAAGAGTTCGCCGGTTGGCCTTCTTTTCAGCCACAGGCCAAAGTGACGGACGGATCCGCAGATCTGAGCGTGTCAGCCACGTGGGCTCGAGAGAGATGCTCGCCGTATACTGACACCCAGCTATTTCGGCGTTGATGTCGGCGAATGCCGGGAATGTCTCGCATAGATGCCGGACAGCCCACGCGCTGCTCCGACCGCTTTGAGACCTTCCGGTCATCCACCTCACCTGCAGACTTACGTTCTTCACTCAAGGGCAGCTAGGCCCAGCATCCGAAGAGCGGCCTGACGGCAGTGCAGCATGGCGAGCACCTAAAATTGCGGAAGCGGCCCTTCACCGGTGCCGGGTGCGTCCGGTAGCTTGGCTGAGCCAGGGGGTGAGGCTCTCCGTCAGCGCAGCCGCTTGGCCTGCGCAACCTCCTCAGCGTTGACCGCCAACTGCAAGAGCCGGTGGCGCAACACATCTAACTGGCCCCCTCGGAGGTTTGGCTGAAGAGTTTTCCCCAAGCGGTAGAGGGCTGCGAAATCCTGGATGCTTCGAATGGCGTTCTCAAGAGATAAAGCTCCAACTGCTCCGCGATCCTGATCGAGCCATCGAACAACCTGCATCACCCGCGCACTGTCCGCCTGTCCAAGCAGCTGACGGAAGAACGCTGCTTGGAGCGGCTTGGGCACGCGGGCATTTAGGAGATCAGGAACCATTACAGAGGGCCATTTTTTATCGATGATGGCATAGGCAATTCGCTCAGCTTGGTCGTTTTGAAGGTCATATTCGGCTTCGGTAAGCATCTTTAGAACAATGCTTGCGTCGGTGACTGAATTCACGAAGCTTTCTATAGCTGCCGGATGGACCTTTCGGTGACGAGAAAGCTCTGCCGCCGTAGCGATCATGGACTGAAAGCCCCCTTTATCGAGTATCCACCAAGTGTCCAGATCGCGGGTCGGTCTCATCCGAGCAATTAGCTCGCCGAGCCGTGAACCGGCTTCTGCTTTGTACTGGAGAGTGAGCGTGTTTATTACTGCACCATCTACCGGGCACTGAATATCACCAAACAATTGGAACAGCTTCCCGAAAAACGGCATCGATACCTCTGAAAGGTGACCGCTTAGTCGGTGAAGAGCAACGCTCATATAGTCGCTCCCGAACTGATTATCCGGGTTGATACTGGTGGATTTCAAAAAGGGGTCCAAAAGAACAGATCGCAGCGTATCTTCAAACGAAATTGGCGCTTCGAAATCATGAGGGACGGGTGTTCTATCTTGATCTGAGTATGGCGAAATGTCTGCATTGGCATTCTGCTCAATAAAACGCGCGATCATCTCCAAGCGAACGTCTCTCATTTTTTTGCGGTTCGTCTGTTGCCGCTCATGCTCCCTCCCGCTACGGAGCTGCCGCCTCTGCTGCTCCGTTAGAAGTGCGCCCTCAAACTGCGTTCCGAGACCGACGAGGAAGGAAACGTCTTGTGATCGCAGGTCAACTCCCGTGAGATCCGCGCCAAGATACATGATCATTGGGTCCTGACCTGCAATCTCCGCAAGCTCACGCAGGTCATCTGTGTCAGCGCGCAGAAGGGTCTCAGCGGTTGAAATCGCCTTCATCAGCGACGGGGATAGTTGCGTCATAAATGGTTAGCTCCGAAAATCGATCAGACAGATCCCCGACCAGCAGACCTTCCCGGAGTATCTGCTCCTTTAAAAAGGCTTCGGCGGCTTTCATTCTGGCCTTATGACCGGGGCGACTGAGCAGAGCCCCGTTTTCTTCCTCATCTTTAAGCTGGATCTCGTATATGTCGATGTCTTCCCGCAGGCATCGAACCTCTACCCGTGAAACGGGAGGAAAGCCCTTCTCCGTGTCCTTCTGAACTACATGGGGAGGACGCAGGTCTTGTAGAACCAGGCGCGGTTCCTGCTCTCCATCCCAAACTGATCCATGCAGTCTCCCATTCGGCAGCGACTTGCCGTCAAGCTCCCATGCCCAGTGTCCATCTCGGGAATGCTTGTTAAGCTCGTGATAAGCGCTCACTTCCTGCGTCGACGTGGTCTCCTTCTTCTTCTCGATAGTAGCAGACCCATCGAACGCGCCCGACACGGCTGAAATCGCTGCTTGAATGCCAACGCCCAGCTTGGCAGATCTTGTTGCTGTTGTTTGGACAGTGCTCGGGCTAATTGGATTTTGAAACCGGATACTAGAGCGTGCAATGTGGAAGTAGCGGCGTGAAGGGGCTAGGAATACTACTTCGCACTTCCTGACCGCTAGCTTGAACGTAATATTTGAGCTTTCGCCGCCGCTAATTCTCTCTTCGCTGAAGCTGGCGTTCGCGTGGAAGGAGAAGTTGGCCTCATCGCCGGGCAGCCTCCTAAACCATGCGGCAATGGCGACTAGCTGACGAAGAGATCTATGGGTGTTGTTGCTGGGCTTGTGATCATGGCTTTCGTCATCCACTTAAAGCTACCTCACCATTTAGGGCCTCATAATGGTCAGGCTCACGAAGTTGGGTCAACAGGTTATGACACTTTGTCCCCGCGCCGGCTTTTCGATGGCAGGCCTTCGCCCGCGGCCCGCATTTCACCGGAAGTTCTTGGCCTTCACCTTCACGCTGTCGATGTGCCGGTCCGGGATGTAGATGTCCCGCGGCCGGGGCCCCTCTGTCGCCTCCACCCGAGGGTCCGGCGCGGGGGCGCCGCGGTGAAACTCGTCGCCGCGCCCGTGGGGCAGGGGGAAGCTGCCGCCGCGGTTGCCGACGCTGGCCAGTTCCGCCGAGAGATCGACGATGCGGTGGGCCACGTGATGGACCACCTCGCCCTCGCGCTGCACCCGGCCCACCACGCCGATCATGCTGGCGCCAAGGATGATCCGGCGGTGTGCCTCGAAGACCTTGGGCCAGACCACCAGGTTCGCCACGCCCGTCTCGTCCTCCAAGGTGATGAACATGACGCCCTTGGCCGAGCCGGGGCGCTGGCGAACGAGAACGATGCCGGCCAGCTTGCACCAGCGGCGGTTGCGCGTGGCCATGGCCTCGGCGCAGGTAATCGCGCCGCGGCGAGCAAGGCCTTGGCGCAGGAAGGCAACAGGGTGGCGGCGCAGCGACAGGCCGGTATGGCCATAGTCTTCGACCACCTCGCGACCCGCCGTCATCGGCCGCAGGGCCACGCCGGGCTCATTGGCCTCGGGCAGCGTCTCGCCCTCCCGGCCGGCGACGGCTGCGAAGAGCGGCAGCTCCTCGTCGCCCAGGCCCTTCAGGTGCCAGAGCGCCTCGCGCCGGCCGAGGCGCAGGGCAGGGCGGAAGCCGTCGGCCTCGGCAATCCGGGTGAGGCTGGCAATCGGCACCCGCACCCGGCGCCAGAGATCCTCGATCGAGCCGAAGGGCTGGTCGGCACGCTGCAGGACGATGGCGGCGGCATGAAGGTTGGCCAGGCCCTTGACCATGCGCAGCCCGAGCCGGACGGCAAAGCGGCTCTCGTTCCCGGTCGGCTCCAGGGTGCAGTCCCAGTGCGAGGAATTGATGCAGACCGGGCGGATCTCCACGCCGTGCTGTTGCGCGTCCCGCACGATCTGCGCCGGGGCGTAAAAGCCCATCGGCTGGCTGTTCAGCAGCGCCGCGCAGAAGACGTCCGGATGCCAGCACTTCAGCCAGGATGAAGCATAGGAGATCAGCGCGAAGCTGGCCGCGTGGCTTTCGGGAAAGCCGTAGGAGCCGAAGCCTTCCAGCTGCCGGAAGGTGCGCTCGGCAAAGTCCGGCGCGTAGCCGCGGTCGATCATGCCCTGCACCAGCTTGTTGCGGAAGCGCGAGACGCCGCCGGTGAACTTGAAGGTCGCCATGGACTTCCTGAGCATGTCGGCCTCGCCCGGTGTGAAGCCCGCGCATTCGATGGCCACCCGCATGGCCTGCTCCTGGAAGAGAGGCACCCCGAGCGTCTTGCCCAGCACCTTCTCCAGCTCCGGCGTCGGAAACTCCACCGGCTCCAGCCCCTCCCGCCGGCGCAGGTAGGGGTGAACCATGTCGCCCTGGATCGGCCCGGGCCGCACGATCGCCACCTGCACCACGAGATCGTAGAAGGTGCGCGGCTTGATGCGGGGCAGCATCGCCATCTGCGCCCGGCTCTCGATCTGGAAGGTGCCGAGCGTGTCGGCCTTGCGGATCATTGCATAGGTGCGCGGATCCTCGGCCGGGATGGTGGCCAGGTCGTGGCGGATGCCCTTGTGCCCGGCCAGCAGCTCCAGCCCCTTGGCCATGCAGGTCAGCATGCCGAGCGCCAGCACGTCGACCTTCATGAACTTCAGCGCCTCGATGTCATCCTTGTCCCATTCGATGATCTGGCGGTCCTGCATCGCCGCGGGCTCGATCGGCACCAGGTCATCCAGCCGGTCATGGGTCAGCACGAAGCCGCCCGGATGTTGGCTGAGGTGCCGCGGCGTGCCGTGCAGTTCCGCCGCCAGCTCCAGCGTCAGCCGCAGGCGCCGGTCGGCGGGATTGAGCCCCAGCCCCCGGATCTGCTCGTCGCTCACCCCTTCCTCCGACCAGGACCAGATCTGGCTGGAGATCGACTGGATGAGGTCTTCGGGAAGTCCGAGCGCCTTGCCCACGTCGCGCAGGGCGCCCTTGGTGCGGTAGCGGATCACCACGGCCGTCAGCGCGGCGCGGTCGCGGCCATAAGTCTCGTAGATCCACTGGATGACCTCTTCGCGCCGCTCATGCTCGAAATCCACGTCGATGTCAGGCGGCTCGCGCCGCTCCTCGCTCACGAAACGCTCAAAGAGAAGATCGTTGCGGCCCGGATCGATCGAGGTGATGCCGAGGACGTAGCAGACGGCGGAGTTCGCCGCCGAGCCGCGCCCCTGGCAGAGGATGCCGCGCCCGCGCGCAAAGCGCACGATGCTGTTCACCGTCAGGAAATAGGGCGCGTAGTCCAGTTTTTCGATCAGGCGCAGCTCGTGCTTCAGCGAGGCCACGACGTCATCCGGGATGCCCTCGGGATAGCGCGCCTTCGCGCCCTCCCAGGTCACTGCTTCCAGCGTCTGCTGCGCCGTCAGGGCCGGATCGTCGCGCTCCTCGGGATACTGGTAGCTGAGCTCGTCGAGCGAGAACCGGCAGCGCGCGGCGATCTCGGCCGTCCGCGCCAGCGCCTCCGGGTCGCGCGGGAAGAGCCGGTGCATCTCCGCCGGCGGCTTCAGGTAGCGGTCGGCGTGACGCTCGCGGCGAAAGCCCAGGGCATCGACCGTCGCGCCCACACGGATCGCCGTCACCACGTCCTGCAGGATGCGGCGGCCGGGCACGTGGAAGAGAACATCGTTCGTCACCACCGTCGGCACCCGCAGACGCGCTGCGAGGTTCGACAGCTCGTGGAGCCGCAGCTGGTCATTCGGCCGCCGCCGCAGGGTCAGCGCCAGATAGGCCCGGTCACCGAAGGTGTCGCGCAGGCGACGCAGCCGCAAGGCACAGTCGTCGTCGGCGAGATCCGGGACCAGGACCGCGATCAGCCCCTCCGCATAGAGGACCAGATCGGCCCATTCCAGGCGGCACCTGCCCTTGCCCGCGCGCGACTTGCCCAGGGACAGGAGCCGGCAGAGGCGCGAGTAGGCGGGGCGATCCGTCGGATAGACCAGCACCGACATGCCGCAGGCGAGGTCCAGGCGGCAGCCGACGATCAGGCGGATGCCGGTGTCCCGCGCGGCCTCATGCGCCCGCACGATGCCCGCCAGCGAGTTGCGGTCGGTGACGGCCATGGCCTCGATGCCCATGAGCGCCGCCGTGGCGAACAGCTCCTCGGCCGAGGAGGCACCGCGCAGGAACGAGAAGTGCGAACTGACCTGCAACTCGACATAGCGGCTCATCCGAAGACCCCGTGCAGGAACCAGCGATGCGACCCGGTATCCAGGTTCTCCCCGTCCCCCGCGCGGAAGATCCAGAAGCGCTCCCCCGCCTCATCCTCGATGCGGAAGTAGTCGCGCACCGCGATCAGCTCGGCATCGCGCTTCCACCATTCCCCGAAGACCCGTTCCGGCCCGTCGGCGCAGCGGACCCGCCGGCGGACGCCGCGCCAGGCGATCCAGTTCGGCGGATGGTCGGGCAGCAGCGCGAGTGTCTCGATAGGCTCGGGGCGGGGCAGGAGGCGCGAGGGGCGCGGCCAGTGATCCGGCCAGCCTGCGCCGACCGGCTCGGCCAGCGCCCCGATGCGCGTGACCGATCGCTCCGGCACGTCGCTCGACACCGGCGCCATGCGGTAGACAGACCGGGCGCCCACGCGATTGGCCAGCGTGTCGATGAGACCCGAGAGGTCCGGGGCCTCTTCCTCCAGCAGGGAGGTCGCCGCCTGGCGAGGGGCCAGCGGCTCGGCGATGGAAGCGGTCAGTGTCATGATCTCGATGCCGAAGCCGGGGGCGATCGTCTCGATCCTGTCGCAGAGAAGGCGCGTCAGGCGCTTGGGATCGCGCTGCGGGACGGCGAGCCCCACGCGCACCGTCTCGATCCGGTTGTCCACCCGGTAGCAGAGGAGATCGAGGCGCCGGGCGCCCAGGCCCTTTTCCTCCAGCGCCGTGCAGAGCTGCGGAACCAGCTTGCCGATATGGCGGGCGATGGTCTCGGCCGCACCGATGGGCTCGGCAAAGGCCCGACGCACCTCCACCACCCCCTCCGGGCGGAGCGGCTCGATCGGCTCAGACGCTTCCCCAAGCGCCTGGTCGAGCCGGCGGCAGAGTTCACGCCCGAAACGGCGGGTGAGCGGTGCGCGGGGCTGGGACATGAGGTCACCGATCGTGACGAAGCCCAGGGTGCGCAGTCCGGCCGCAACGGCCTGCGGCAGCCGCAATGCCTCAAGGGGCAGGGCGGCGATTGCCGCCTCCGTCGTGCCGGGGTCGGCGGTCGCAGCAGGATCCGCCGCAAAGCGTGCCAGGGCATGTGCCGCCCCCCAGGTGTCGGCGATGGCGGCGCGGGCGGTGATGCCCGAGAGGGTGAGGCGTCCCAGAAGCGCCTCCAGCATGGCCGCCTCGCCGCCGTGGAGAGGGTCGGCGCCGGTGGAGTCGATCACCACGCCGTCGGGCAGGTCGGAGGCCACGATGGGGCTGAACCGCTGCAGGATCCAGAGCGCCAGCCGGTCCAGGCTGGCGGCATCCTCGCGGGGGTTGGCCAGCTCCACGCGCAGATCGGGGACCAGGGCCTGCGCCTTGGTCACGGGCATGCCCACGCGCAGCCCCGCACCTTGGGCGGCCGGACAGGCTGCCGTCACGAGACGCCGGTTGCCCACGCGGCCCGCCACGATCAGGGGCGCCTCAGCCGAAGGCGCTGACGCGTCCTCCTGCCGTCGCAGCCGATCCACGGGCCACATCGGCAGGAAGACCGAGATGACCCGTGCCATCACATGCCTCCAGTTCGAGATCCAGGCATTCGCCCGCCCGTGCGCGGATCAGCTCGATCAGCCAGCGGGCGCGTCCCACGCCCGGCACCGGCAGGGGCGTCGACGGCAGCACCGAGATCCGCCAGCGGGTCATCGCCGCCGTGGGCTGGCCGAAGTCGCTGGCATCCGCCTGCCTGCGCCAGCGCCTGAGCGCGATCCCCAGGGTGCCCGTGCCCTTGGCGGCCAGGTGCAGCCGGCGCGACGCGGTCATCGACAGATGCGCCACATCGCCCACCACCGCAGCCAGCCCTCCATGCCGCAGGCCCTCTTCCATCGAGGCTAGAACCGATCTGTCGTCGCCCGCTTCCACGTAGATCACCCGGTCGGGCGGCAGGCCGGCCTGCTCAAGCCCCGGGGCGAAGAGATCGGCTTGGGTGACGCACCAGAGGACAGGGCCGGGCAGGCGGGCCGCGATACCGGCGGCAAAAGAACTGGCCGCCGCGCCATCCACAGCACCATTCCCGCCGCCCGCCACTTCATGAAGGCAGCCGAGGGCCAGCCCGCCTTGCGGCAGGCGTTTATCGAGGGCCGCCACTCCGAAGGGCAGCACAGCCTGCACCCGCGCCCCATCGCCCTCGAGCCGGGAGATTTTCTGGCGCAAGGCCGCGATGGCGGAACTGCTGTTGCCGGGCGGCATGACGGAGCGGGCTCCTCTGGACGTGAAACACCAAAGCGGTGTGTTCCCTTTTTGTTCCTTTGGTCCCGCTGTGTCAACCTGGCCGGATTTCGGAGCAACCGTACCGTCGCCAGAAAAGCATGAGAATGACCTGCAAGGTTGCCTTGATTTCCGCAATGGGTTTTCTGACACTTCGGTGATGCGCTGGCTGTGACCTCCATCGCTTCGTGGCGGGGTTTCTCCAGGCTAGGTGGCAGTCTTCCGGCGCCTGAGAGTGCGGTAGACGGTGGGCCGGGACACCGAGAAGGGCTCGGCCAAATCGCTGATGCTGTAGTCGCCGGTATCGCGCATGCGCCTGAGCTCCCTCTGCTGGCGCTCAGAAAACTTGGGCTGCTTGCCTCGGAGCCGACCTCGGAATGTCGATGGGCGACTTGCGCACATTCTCGGAGAGGCAAAGCCGTCATCTTGCAAAACTCGTTGTTAAGATCGAATGGATCGCTACCCCAGAAGGCAAGTTGGAGTTCGAGAGGATGTATCCCCGGTCGCGTCACGTTTGGGCACACCCGCAGGTGACAGGAAAATGTGACAGCCCAAAACGTCACATATAAGTGTCGCGGTAACATTTGTGACAGTATCAGGGTGTCAGCCACCCTAACGTTACGGATTGCCCATGCCCCGGATTGGATATGCCCGCATCAGCACCACGAGTCAGGACCTCGACATCCAGAAAGCAAAGCTGAAGGAAGCAGGCTGCGAGATCATTCGTTCGGAGATCGGTTCCGGCGCGTCCTGCGATAACCGCACCGAACTGGCGACCGTTCTAGAGTTTCTGCGCGTGGGCGACGAGCTGGTCGTGCATCGCCTGGACCGGCTCGGTCGCTCGACGCGCGATGTGCTGAACCTGGTGCATGAGCTGGACGCCAAGGGGGCGTCGCTTCGTGTTCTCGAACCGGAAGTCAGCACCGCAGGCGACATGGGCCGCATGGTCATCACCGTCCTTGGCATGGTGGCCGACATGGAGTTGAAGTTCATCCGCGACCGTCAGCGCGCCGGGATCGAAGCGGCGAAAAGCAGGGGAACCTACAAGGGACGACAGAAGCGGGTGGATGACGCGGAAATCCGCAGGCTGGCATTGCAGGGCGTCTCCAAAGCTCAGATTGCGCGCGATCTCGACGTGTCCCGCATGACGGTCTATCGGGCACTGGAGGTCAAAGATGCCCGAAGCGGACATAAAAATTGAATAGGGCGAGCGGCAGCTATGCGGGACGCTTGATCCTTGCCGCGCCTGCGGATGTTTTAGTGCGCCGGGCGAGAAGTAGACTAATTCAGATGGAGAGGCTCAGAAGGCGTAGCGCAGGCCTGCGAGTAGGTCGAAGGTCTCGAGCTTGCCATCGAAGTTATCCCCGCCCGGGCCGTCGAACCTGCCCGACTCGGTCTGGAACCAGCGTCCCTCGGCATAGAACGTGACATTGGGGTTCAGTTCGTAGCCAACGCCGCCGATCAGCTGGTAAGCGAGCAACGTATCGGCGTCGTAATTCTGGCCGGGGACGCTCGTCTCCACGTTGACCCCGCCGATGCCGCCGCCGAGATAGGGCCGGATCGCCCCGGTCGCGCCCATCCCGTCGAACATGTATATCGCGTTGAACATGAGGGCGTTGGCAGAGGTGTCGCCGTCCGCCCTGGCGCTTTCGTCATCCTCATCACGATCCGTGATGGCGGCATCGGCGCTGCGGTAGGCGTATTCGATCTCCATCGAGATATTCGGCGTGAAGGCCGCGCCAACCGCGACGCCTAGAGTATGCCCGGTCTCGTAGTCGAAGCTGGGGCGGGCGATCTGCTCGCCGTCCTCCCTGAGGGTGGTTTCAAAGTTCGACGGCCAGGTCGTGCCTCCAAAACCTTTGACGTAAATATCTCCCTGCGACAGCGTCTGAGCGGACGCCATCCCCGCGCCCCCCGCCAGCGCCGCGATCGCCACTGCTGCAGTCAAAGGCGCTTGTTTCATAGACTTTTCCCTTTCCCTCTTCTTCACCCAAACTCATTTTAAGTTATGTCAGGGCGATCAATTTGTGAGCGATTCTTCGAGGCGCGGGGAATTTAACAGAGAAAGCCTTCGGTTTGGGCCCCGCGGGTTGCCGGAGCATTAGCCTGCATCCTCCGCAAAACGGTTGTTTCTGAGGGGTCAGCAGCTAGAGGTTGAGCGCGGGACAGATAGCGACGTTCGCTATGGGCTCTTTTCGTCGATGCCCGTGGGTTGCACTGGCGGCGGCTATGCGGGACGGAGCGGACGGTGGAACATTACTATTTTGGCAAACGCCCCAACACAGTCAAAAAAGACTGGATCAATAGGTGTTCATTGCCAAGAAAGTACACTGCGGCCGCAGGGACTCCCACTGTCACCACCCCTATAGCCGCTGTGCCGGTGGCCAAGCCTGCGGCTTTCTTAAAGCTGCGCCCGAACTCTCCCTTGCCTGCCAGCGCCTCGGCTACTTCGCGGGCTTTGGTTTCATCCTGCAATTGTTGAGTCAGGCGCCTGACAAGCGCTTCAAGCTGGACGATCTGCAGCTCTAGCTTCGCTTGTTCCAGCGGGTCAGTAGCGGGCTCAGAGGCAGGCGCAAGATGTTCAAGCGCTTCTGCAAATTCCAGCATGGTTTGCAGGGGTTCGGCCAGATAATTTCCGCTTGTGGCAGGAACGTCGCGCAACGCCGTCCTGATCTGGCCCGCAAATTTCTGCGCGGTCAGACGTGTGAGAGCTGGATAGTGCAACAAATGCCTGATCTGCGCCTTGGCCGTCTTTACCTTGGGCGGGTCTACTGCCCCCCCAATCGGCTGCGAAGAGCCGCCGTCGGGGGTGGCATAGGGGGCATAGGGCTCGGGCCATGGCGGCAGGCTGCGCAGATAGTTCAGCGTTTTGCGGGTGCGCTCATTATCATCTTTGATCTGCGCCAGTTCTGCCAGCTGCGCATCACGTTGGGTGGCAGGGGTGTTCTGGAAAGTGAGGCCGTTGCTGCGATCCGTTCCCAGCTTGTCAAGCTCCGCAATCGGGCGCAGGTCAGCGATCCGGGCGTCGTCGAGGTTGAGGGTCTTCAAGCTCTTCAAATCCGTCAGCGGCGCGAGGTCGGTGATCGGGGTGTCGTAGAGTTGGAGGGTCGTCAAGCCCTTCAAGCCCGCCAGCGGCGTGAGGTCGGTGATCGAGGTGTCGTAGAGTTGCAGGGTCGTCAAGCCCTTCAGGCTCGCCAGCGACGTGAAGTCGGTGATCCGGGTGTCGTTGAGGTTGAGGTTCTGCAAGCCTTCCAGGCCCGCCAGCGGCGCGAGGTCGGTGATCGGGGTGCTGTCGAGGGTGAGGATCTGCAAGCCCGTCAAGCTCGCCAGCGGTGCGAAATCGGTGATCGGGGTGCGGCCGAGGTTGAGGATCTGCAAGCCCTTCAAGCCCCATAGCGGCGCGAGGTCGGTGATTTGGGTGCCGGAAAGGTTGAGGATCTGCAAGCTCGTCAAGCCTGCCAGCGGCGCGAGATTGGTGACTCGGGTGTTGAGGAGAATGAGGGACTGTAAACCCTTCAAACCCGCCAGCGGTGCGAGATCAGCGACTTGGGTGTCGTCGAGGGTGATGGTCTGCAAGCCTGAAAGATTTTCAATCTCTGGTGGCAGACGGTCCAGGGCAGGGAAGTCGTCTCTGCCGAAATGCAGCTCCTTCTCGCCTGTCCTTGCGGCCTTTGCGATCTTTTCTTGCGCCTTTGCAAAGGCCATGTCTGCGTCACTCAAATCAACCTGGCTCCCTTGTATGTCGCTTTTGATATTCTGCGCATCGTCAATGCAGAAGCTCTGTTTTCGAAAGCGTGCAACGAACGCGCACTGGCCGTCAGCTAATGGGATGTGCCGGCTGCTTCCCCACCGTCGTGTTATCCTGAACCGGGATCAACCGTGCAACAAGGACAAGCAGCCATGTGTGCCAAGAAACAAGGAAGCCTCGAAAATCTCTCCATAGTCGGTGTCGATATCGGGAAGGACGTGTTCCACCTGGTCGGCTTTGACCGATCGGGCCAGGTCGTTCTGCGGAGGAAGATCAAGCGTCTCGCATTGCAGGAAACATTCGGCATGCTTCCGCGGTGCATCGTCGGGATGGAAGCCTGCCTTAGTGCCCATGTCGTCAGCCGCACTCTGCGTGGGATGGGCTTCGAGCCGCGGATCATACCTGCGATCTACGTGAAGCCTTTCAACAAGGGTCAGAAGAACGACTACAACGATGCCGAGGCCATCGCCGAAGCCGCCTTGCGCCCGAACCTACGAACCGTCCCGGAGAAGAACCAGGACCAGCTTGATCTGCAGGCGCTGCATCGTGTTCGTTCAAGGCTGGTGTCGCGCCGGACCGCGACCATCAACCAGATCCGCGCCTTTCTGATCGAGCATGGGATCACCGTGCGCTCTGGCCTGCGGGCCCTTAACAACTCGTTCGAGGCAATCCTCGATCAGCGCCGGGATGAGATCTCGCCCCGGATGCGCGGGGTTCTGACTGGCCTTCGAGACGATTGGCACTGGCTGGATAAGCGGATCGACCAGCTCTCAGACGAGATCAAGGAGGTCAGCCGGAGTGAGGAAAGCTGTGCCCGGATCATGTCGATCCCCGGCGTCGGCCCGATGATCTCGACGGCGATGGTTGCAGCCATCGGGAAGGGGGAAGCCTTTGACCGAGGGCGCGACTTCGCGGCTTGGGTAGGCTTGGTGCCCCAGCAGTTCAGCACGGGCGGCCGAACAATCCTCGGCAGGATCACCAAGCGGGGCAGTCGGTATCTTCGGATGTTGCTGGTTCAGGCGGCGCGGATCATCATGATGCGCCCCCACCTTTGGCCGAACTTCAGCTTCGGCAACTGGCTGGCCGGAGCCGTGGCACGCATGCCCGGCAACAAGGCCGCCATCGCGCTGGCCAACAAGCTGGCCCGGATCGCCTGGAGCATCTTGCGTCACGGCACCAGCTTTGACGCTGCAAGAGACAGAGACATGGTGATGGAAGCCGTCTGAGGCTTCCTCCGCCATCACGACGTTCGCGAAAGAGAGAACAGCATGGAACGGATCAACTACGCCCCCAGAGTCTGAGAGCCCTAAGGGTCGTCATCGACCTGTCCGCTAATGAGACCAAGGCGCGTGCGTAACCCCATCATGGCCACGGCCCACGAGCCGATCCAACAGGCCGGATACATATGAGCGACTTCCGCAGCCACGCCAAATTCTCAATTGCGAACAGCAGCCGGCACATACATTTGGGCTCCTTGCACCGCTGCCCGGTCGCGGCCTTGGCGGCAGCTATGCAGGGCCAAGCAGTTGTGATGCGACCGCGTTCTTGCTGATCAGACAGGTTCAGCGTATCTCGACAGGATGCGGCATACGCAGCCCCCCTACACCTACTGTATCGGCTCATGAAACCCCATCGACATCGACGGAGTGGCGAACCGCGTTCGCCACAGCAACAGCGTGATCCCGGCAACCATGTTCTTGAGAGCACAAGCGCAAAGGGCAAGATCCGAGGCACGGCGCGACAACTCGTCGAGCGTTATCTTCAGTTTGCAGAAGAAGCCCGGCTTGCGAATGATCGCGTGGCGTCCGAGGCCTTTCTGCAATCGGCCGAGCACTATGTCCGCTTGGGCAATCCCGTTTGTCACCCCGACACCCGACCTGTGAAGCACCGGCCTCACGCGCCTGCGCCGACTGCGCCGACTGCGACAGAGGTGTGCTCTTCTGCCGGTGATGCGTGCACCACTGTTCCAGTGGCTATGGTGTGCGCGGAACAAGCGCCTGAGCCTGAGGCTGTCAATGTAGAGACAGCGCCAAAGCGCCGCGAGTCCCGGAGCCCAGAGCAAGCCCGGATCGCGAAACGGGCCGCGGCAGCGGCTGTTCTTGAGCGGGTTGCGGGACAGCATGGCTACACATTGGCACAGCTGGGCCTGGTGCTTCGGTCATAAGGAGCCCTACCTGAAGGACTGGCGCGGCATCCCGAAGGCGCAGGAGATGCTGGACATCGTGACAATGGTTCAGTGACGTAAGGAGGGGCGGCATGATCGCTGCTGTCCCAATCACAGGAGAACGTCATGAAGATCACTCGCTCTGGCCAGACAGCTTCCACGGTCGGCCCCTCCGACTGGTTCACCGGCACCGTCCGGATCGATCCCCTGTTCAGCGCCGAAGCACCAGGCCGCACCGGTGGAGCGCACGTTACGTTCGAGCCAGGGGCACGCACGGCCTGGCACACGCATCCCGCCGGTCAGACCCTTATCGTGACCTTCGGGCGCGGCCTGGTTCAGCACGAGGGCGGGCCCGTCAGGGAAATCCGTGCGGGGGATGTGGTCTGGTTTCCCGCTGGGGAAAAGCACTGGCATGGTGCCGCACCCGATACCGCCATGAGCCACATTGCCATTCAGGAGACCATCGATGGCACGGCTGTGACCTGGATGGAGAAGGTTTCGGATAGTGAGTACCTGGACCGCCAGTAGCGTCCTGCTTGAACGCACTGTCCGGGGATCAGCTGGATTTCTGGAAGGCTGCCGGATCATCACAACAGACACGCAAAGAAGGTGCAGTTCGTTCACTGCCCCGTCCATGAGCGACTGCTTTCGGGAAGCTGCGCCACCAGCCAGCGGAAGTGTCGCGTGGCAGCAGTGGGCTCTTCACGTTGATCCTGCCACCTCACCTGATTGTCGGCTTTTCAGTTAAGGCTTTAAGCGAGGTCGCTGACAAATAGCGTCAACAGAACCCTGCCATTTAGCGCAGAAATCTACACGCAGGGATCGGCACAAAGCGTGCAAGGCGTCCGTTACACGATCCTCTTTCGGGCACGTTCGAGGGGCGCGGCCCAAGCTGGCAGGGGAGGCTCCCCATGAGACAGGACACGTCCGGGTCGACCGGAGCTCCCTTCGCGGCTCTCCCCGAGGACCGACGCCGCGAGGTCATGGCCCGCCTGGCGGTGCTCCGGCCCGCCCTCGAGGAGGAGGTGCCTCTCGCGGGCCGCGGCCGAGGCAAGCGTGCCGCTCCGGACCGCGCAGCGCTGGCTGGCGCGCTACCGCAAGGACGGCATGCAGGGCTTCACACATCCACATGCTCGCCGTGCTGCGATGCCGTCCGCCTAAAGCATTAGCAGGTAACCTCCTATACCCTTGCGCGAATGAGGTTACTTGTCACCCGACGATGGTCGCCTCGGTGGCGGTACGCAGCTCGTCCTCGCTAACCCCGTCGACCAGCTCGACGATGCGCAGCCCGCCCTCGACCACGTCCAGAACGCCCAGATTGGTGATGATCCGGTCGACCACGCCCTTGCCGGTCAACGGCAGAGTGCAGGACTTCAGAACCTTGGATCCGCCGGCCTTGTTGGTGTGGTCCATGACCACGATCACGCGGCCCACGCCCGCGACCAGGTCCATTGCGCCGCCCATGCCCTTGACCAGCTTGCCGGGGATCATCCAGTTGGCCAGGTCGCCCTCCTCGGAGACCTCCATCGCGCCCAAGATGGCCGCCGCGATCTTGCCGCCGCGGATCATGCCAAAGCTGGTGGCACTGTCGAAATAGGACGTGCGCGGCAGTTCGGTGATCGTCTGCTTGCCCGCGTTGATCAGGTCGGGGTCCTCCTCACCCTCGAACGGGAAGGGGCCCATGCCCAGCATGCCGTTCTCCGACTGCAGGGTGATGTCCTTGTCGCCCACGTAGTTCGCGACCAGCGTCGGGATGCCGATCCCCAGGTTCACGTACCAGCCGTCCTGCAACTCCTGCGCGGCACGGGCGGCCATCTGGTTGCGGTCCCAGCCTTTCGGTGCGTCGGGCATCAGACGGCCTCCTTCTTGCGGGTGGTGCGCTGTTCGATGCGCTTTTCATGCGTGCCTTGGATGATCCGGTGGACATAGATGCCCGGCAGGTGGATCAGGTCGGGGTCCAGGCTGCCCCGCGGGACGATCTCCTCGACCTCGGCGACGCAGACGCGGCCGCACATCGCGGCGGGCGGGTTGAAGTTCCGCGCCGTTTTGCGGAAGACTAGGTTGCCGGTGTCGTCGGCCTTCCAGGCCTTCACAATGGACAGGTCGGCCACGATCCCGCGCTCCAGGATGTAATCCTGGCCGTCGAAATTCTTTACCTCTTTCCCCTCGGCAATGACGGTGCCGACCCCAGTCTTGGTGTAGAAGCCGGGGATACCGCTGCCGCCGGCGCGCATGCGCTCGGCCAAGGTGCCCTGGGGGTTGAACTCCAGCTCCAGCTCTCCGGACAGGTACTGGCGCATGAACTCGGCGTTTTCACCGACATAGCTGCTGATCATCTTGCTGATCTGGCGCGTGTCCAGCAGCTTGCCCAGGCCGAACCCGTCCACGCCGCAATTGTTGCTGGCGATGGTCAGGTCCTTGACCTTCGACGCCACCAGCGCGTCGATCAGAAGCTCGGGGATCCCGCAAAGGCCAAAGCCGCCCGCCGCGATGAACATCCCGTCATGAAGCAACCCCTCCAGCGCCGCATCTGCGCTGCCATAGACCTTTTTCATGCCGCAACCTCCCTCAGCCCCAGGATCTGCCGTGCCTGCTGCCAGGTCGCAACGGGACGGCCGGCCCGCGCGCAGATATCGGCAGCGCGCGTGACCAACGCCGCGTTCGATGGCGCCAGCGTCTTGCGGTCCAGCCGCACGTTGTCCTCGAGCCCCGTGCGGGCATGGCCGCCGGCCTCGATCGCCCATTCGTTCAGCGTCAGCTGATGCGCGCCGATGCCGGCGGCGCACCAGGGAGCATCCTCGCCGAAAAGGCGCTTCACCGTGCGGATGTAGTAGTCGAACACGTCCCGGTCGACGGGCATCGCGTTTTTCACCCCCATCACGAACTGGACATAGGGCCGCGTCTTCAACCGCCCGTCCTTCCACATCGCACGGGCTTGCAGGATATGGCTGAGATCGAAGGCCTCGATCTCGGGCATGACGCCGTGCGTCGCCATCTCGGCGGCCAGCCAGTCCACGAGGTCCGGCGCGTTCTCATAGACCCGCGTCGGGAAATTGTTCGAGCCAACGGCGAGGCTCGCCATGTCGGGGGCGAGCCGCAGCATCCCGCCGCGATCCTTGCCCGCGCCTGAGCGCCCGCCGGTCGACAGCTGCACGATCATGCCGGGGCAATGCTGGCGGATGCCCTCCAGCAGGCGGGCGAAGCGGTCGGGGTCCGAGGTCGGTTTGCCCTCGTTGTCCCGGACATGGGCGTGGACGATGCTGGCGCCGGCCTCGAAGGCCTCATGCGTTGACTCGATCTGCTCGGCAATCGTGATCGGCACGGCGGAGTTGTTCGCCTTGGTCGGCAGGCTGCCGGTGATGGCGACGCAGAGGATGCAGGGGGTCATGTGGTGCTTTCCAATCGTTGTGGCGCCGCCCTGCCTATGAGGCGGCGGCGCACAGGAAGTCCGTCAGGGCTGTGGTGAACCGGGATGCCGCTTCGACATTGACGATGTGTCGTCCCGGCAGGGCGAGATGCCGGCCGTCTTGCACCGCCTCTGCGATGGCCGCGAGATCTGTGGGTGGGCAGACCGGATCGTCGCTTCCCGAGATCGCCAGCAGCGGGCGGGTGATCTGGGCAAGCTGGCCGCGCAGATCCGCCTCGGCCAAGGCGGCACAGCATCCCGTATAGCCGTTGACCGAGGCTGCCGCGAAGCTGTCCAGGATGGGCTTCACGATATCGGGCCGGGCGGCGCGGTAGTCGCTGGTGAACCATCGTTCGGCCGTTGCCGCGATAAGGCCGTGAAGCCCGTTCGCCTTTACCTCGTCAATGCGCGCGTGCCAGCTTTCAGCGGTCCCGATCCTGGCCGCGGTCGCGCAAACTGCGATACGATCGACACGGTCCCCGGCGTGAATGCCCAGCCACTGGCCGGTCAGTCCGCCGATGGACAGGCCGCAGAAATGCGTGCGCTCGATCTTCAGCGCGTCCAGAAGGACGATCACGTCACCCCCCAGATCCGCCAGCCTAAAGGGCGGGGGAGGGGCGGAGGACCTGCCATGACCGCGCCGGTCGTAGCGCAGGATGCGGAAATGCCGTGACATCTCAACAATCTGCGGGTCCCACATGCGTAGATCGGTTCCGAGCGAGTTGCAGAAGGTCAGCCATGGGCCATCCGTTCCGTCGATCCGGTAATGCAGGCGGTGGGTTGGTAGATCGAGCTGCGCCATGTCAAAATTCCTTTGGGGATAGGCGCGCGGCCTCAAGGCCGCGCGCCTGGTTTTGTGCATCGCTTCAGGCTGCGGCAAGCTGGGCATTATCGCGCCCACGCCCATTGGCCAACGCAAAGACCAGCATGGCGATGGTCGAGACAGCCGCAGGGATCGCGAAGATCAGGAAGTTCTCGCCCAGGGGAAGCCCCTGCGCCAGCAGCACTCCGCCCAGAGTCGGCCCAACGATGGCGCCAATCCGGCCTACGCCCGAGGCCCAACCGAGGCCGGTCGAACGAACTGACATGTTGTAAAGCTGCGCAACGCTTGCATAGAGCAGGATCTGCGTGCCGATGGTTGTCGCGCCAGCGATGAAGACCAACAGGAACAGCAGCGCGGGGGCCGGGTTGAAGCCGATAAGCGCAATCGACACGGCGGCGGCGGCGAAGAAGCCCACCACGACCTTGGGCAGGCCGAACCGGTCACCCATCCGGCCGCCGAGGATCGCCCCCGCCATGCCGCCGAAGTTCAGCGAGAACAGCGACAGAAGGCTGGCGCGTTCGGCGTAGCCCGCCTCTTGCAGCACCTTGGGCAGCCAAGACGACAGCAGATAGACCAGCAGCAGGCAGCAGAAGAAGGACAGCCACAGCATCAGCGTGCGCAGCGTCCGACCATGCCGGAACAGCTCGGCCATCGAGGCGGATGCCCCCTTGGCCTCGACGAGGACCAGCCGATCGTCGACCGCAAGCGGCGCCGCCGGGTTGATCCTTGCAAAGATGCGCCGGGCCTCGTCCTGCTTGCCCTGCTTGATCAGGAAGCCAAGGGATTCGGGCAGTTTCCACAGGATCAGCGGCAACAGCAGCAGCGGCACCGCAGCGATGTAGAACATCGGTTGCCAGCCAAAGCTGGGGATCAGGCCGATGCCAAGACCCGCCGCCACCATGCCACCCACCGAGTAGCCAGAGAACATCAGCGCGACCATGGTTCCACGCAGGCGCTTGGGCGCATATTCATTCATCAGCGCCACTGCATTGGGCATCAGCCCACCGCATCCCAGACCCGCGATGAAGCGGAAAAACTTGAACTGGCCGGGCGTGTCGGCAAAGCCTGTAAGGACCGTGGCCGAAGTGAACAGTGCAAAACTAATAGCCACACCCTTTTTACGGCCGATTTTGTCGGCGAGTGGGCCGAGGATCAGGGCTCCAAACATCATGCCGAACAATGCCCAGGCTTGAAGCGCACCCGCCTGCGGCTTGGTCAGGCCCCATTCCTGGATCAGCGTCGGCAAGACCGTGCCCGCCACGAACACGTCATAGCCGTCGACCACCAGCAGCGTGCCGCACAGCGCAACCACCATCCACTGAAACCGACCGAACGGACTTTGATCGATGGCCTCATTCACGTCTATTGTACGCATTGTCGTTTACCTCCCTGTTATTGCTTCTATTTGCTCGGTTAGCCTTCGTCGCCTCCCGCGACGGGCAGGACAGAACCGGTGATGTAGGACGCCTCGTCCGATGCCAGGAAAAGGATCGGCGCGGCCTGCTCCTCGATGGTGGCGTAGCGGTGCATGAAGGCCGATTGCTTCACCTGGTCCACGACCTCGGCCATCCATTGTTTTTCCGCCGTGCTGTCCCCCTCTGCATTGCGGGGGATAAGGCGCGGAGGCGCCTCGGTGCCGCCGGGGGCGGTGGCGACGACGCGGATGTTCTGACCGGCCAGTTCCATCGCCAGCGATTTCGTGATCGCGTTCACGCCGCCCTTGGCCGCCGAATAAGGCACGCGGTGGATGCCACGCGTGGCATTCGAGGACACATTGACGATGGTGCCGCCGCCGCCCGCTACCAGATGCGGCAGGACCGCATGGCAGCAATAAAGCGTCGGCATCAGCGACCGCCTGATCTCGGCGTCGATCTGCGACGGCTCGAATTCGTTAAAGGGGCGCATCCGGATCGCGCCGCCAACGTTATTGATGAGGATGTCGATGCCGCCGAAGACATCATGGGCGCGGCGCATGGCCGCCTCGGCACCGTCCCATGTCTCGAGATCCACGGTGAAGGCGGCGGCGCCGCCTCCGGCCTCGGCCGCCACGTTGGACACAAAATCGGCGCGGTCCACGAACAGGACCTTGCCGCCCTCGGCCACCGCGCGCAGGGCTACGGCGCGGCCGATCCCCTGCGCAGCCCCGGTCACGACCAGCACCTTGCCTGCAAAGCGACCGGCAAAGATGGCGGCGCTCATGCGCTGGCCTTTAGCGGTGCATTCGGGGTGAACTTCTCGTAATGGAAGCTGGCCGGCCTGATCCCGTTCTCGTCGAGGTAGTGGCGCACGGCATCGACCATCGGCGGGGGGCCGCAGAGATAGACCTCGGCGCCCGCTTGGGCCAGCATCTCGTCCGGCATGTGCTGGGTCACCCAGCCCGTGCGGGGATGCTCCGAGGCCGGGTCGGCGACGACCGTGGCAAAGGTGAAGTTCGGCAGCCGCTTGGCAAGGGCCGCGAGACGGTCCACCAGCACGAGATCCAGATCGCGCGTCACCCCGTAAATCAGGTGGATATCGCGGCGCGAGCCGGCGCGGGCCAGCACCTCGAGCATCGACAGGAACGGCGCGAGGCCGGTGCCCCCCGCAAGGAACAGCAGCGGGCCAGCGCCTTCGCGCAGATAGAAGCTGCCCATCGGGCCGGTCAGCGTCAGACTGTCGCCAAGCCTGGCCCTTGCCAGCCAGGTGCTCATCAGGCCGTCCGGGATCTTCTTGATGAGAAAGCCCAAGCCCGTCTCGCCCGGCGGGGTGCTGAAGGAATAGGACCGGTGATCGGCGCTGCCCGGAACGGCGATGTTGACATATTGCCCCGGCAGAAAGACCGGCGCGGCCTCGCCCTCGTCCACCGCCAGTTCCAAGACCACGGCGGCGTCGTGATGCGCCTCGATCCGGGCGACAGTTGCCGAGAAGGACTGCTGCCCCGTCTTGCAGGCCGTTGAGCTGGTCGGGACTGAAATGACGCAGTCCGAGGACGGCACCATCTGGCAGGTCAGAACGAGGCCCTCGGCGGCCTCGTCCTCGGTCAGGGCGTCTTCGATATAGTCGTCGCCCAACTCGTAGGTGCCGCTTTCGGCGCGGCACTTGCAGGTGCCGCAGACGCCGTCGGAACAGTCCATCGGCAGGTTGATCCTGTTGCGGAATGCTGCATCGAGGACCTTTTCGCCCTTCTTGCAGTCCACGAAGCGGGTGATCCCGTCCTCGAAGTTCAGCGCGATCGTATAGCACATGGTCGCCTCCTCCTTGCGGTTGTGCGGGGTCGGCGGTCAGACGTGATAGACGTCGATGACCTGGCGGATGTAGTCGTTCTTCAGGACGATCTTCTTGGCGGCGATGCGCAGCCCCGCGTCCGTGTGGCGCAGGGTCACGAACATGGTTCCGAAGAACTGGTCCGTGGTCTTGTAGCGGTGGTTCAGTGTGTGAAAGTTGTAGCGGACATCCACCTCGCCCCCCCGATCCTCGACCAGCTCGACATTCGACACGGTATGGCTGGTGCGGGGTTCGGGCGTCGATGCGCCCGAGCGCTCGGTCTTGATGCGGAACACCCGGTCCTCAAGCCCCTCGCGGCTCGGGTAATAGATCAGCGAGATCTCGGTCTGCGGGTCTTCCGTCGTCTGGTCGTTGTCGTCCCAGGCCGGCATCCAGTAGGACGCATCGGGGGCGTAGCATTCCAGCCAGTCGTCCCATTGCCGGTCGTCCAGAAGGCGTGCCTCGCGGTAAAGGAAGGCGCAGATGGCGTCATAGCCGATGCGGGTGTCGGTGATCTGATCGAGGCTCATGCTGCACCTTTTGCGTTGTGGTCGGCTTTCTCGGCGGCGAGCGCCTGGCGCATCACCTTGGCCCAGTGCGCGTGCTGGCAGACGAAGAGGCCCTCGTCCTCGGAGCGTTCACCCGACAGAAGCGGGTTCAGCCCCATGCGGCGGGCATTCTCGTCCGGACCTTCGATCCAGAGCGGCGCACCGCGCGACATGTCGTTCCACAGCGGCGCGGCATAGGCGGTCTGGCAGGCGCGGAACTCCTCCAGATCGTCCGAGGTGCCCATGCCCGAGACGTTGAAGAAATCTTCGTATTGGCGGATGCGGTGCGCGCGGTCCTCGGCGCTTTCGCCTTTCGGGGCGAAGCAGAAGATCGTGACCTCGGTCCTGTCCACGCCAAGAGGGCGGACGACTCGGATCTGGGTGCTGAACTGGTCCATCAGGAACACGTTCGGATAGAGCCCCAGGTTGCGCGTCTGGTTGACGATGAACCCGGCCTTTTCCTCACCCAAGCGGGCGGTGATTTCCTCGCGGCGGCCATAGACGGGGCGCACCTCGGGGTTCTTGGTGTTGGTCCACAACAGGATATGGCCGTTCTCGAAGCCATAGACGCCCGCGACCGATTTGGACCAGCTGTTGGCATCGACGGCCTTGGTACCGGTCTCGCTGCGGCGCTCCATGGTGGTGGCGTAGTTCCAGTGGACCGAGCTGACGTGATAGCCGTCGCAGCCGTTCTCCATCTGCAGCTTCCAGTTGCCGTCATAGATGTAGGAGGAATTGCCGCGCAGGACCTCCAAGCCTTCGGGGGCCTGATCGACAATCTGGTCGATGATGACAGTAGTTTCGCCCAAGAATTCCTTCAGCGGCGCCACGTCAGGGCTCAGGCTGCCGAACAGGAAGCCGCGATAGGACTCGAACCGGGCCACGCGGGTCAGGTCGTGCGATCCGTGCTGGTTGAACTGGTCGGGATATTGCGTGGTCTTGGCGTCCTTGACCTTCAGTAGCTTGCCGGTGTTGGAAAAGGTCCAGCCGTGGAACGGACAGGTGAAGCTGCCCTTGTTGCCCTGCTTCCGGCGGCAGAGCATCGCGCCCTTGTGGGCGCAGGCGTTGATGACTGCGTTCAGTTCGCCCGTCTTGTCGCGGGTGATGACGATCGGCTGGCGGCCGATCCAGGTGGTGTAGTAGTCGTTGACGTTGGGGATCTGGCTTTCATGCGCCAGATAGACCCAGTTGCCTTCGAAGATGTGCTTCATCTCCAGCGCGAACAGATCCTCGTTGGTGAAGATGTCGCGGCGGCAGCGGAACAGGCCGGCTTCCTTGTCGTCCTGGACGGCGACGTCCAGCAGTTGATCCAGGTCGCGGGCCTTCTCGATGATTGCAGACATGAGTCTCCTCCCCAGGGGTCGCGCTTACGCGATCCGGCCCCTGCCAGATTTCGATGATGAAAGATTGGGTCCGGAGTTGAGCGGCCGGTCCCTTCCAGGGGGCCGGCCGGAGTTGCCCGTCAGGCAGCGGCGCGGCGGCGCTGTTCGTTAACCTGGTTGTCAATGCCGTCGATCAACGCGGTCAGATGGATGTCGAACACGATCTCGGCGAACGGGCCGTCGAGGTCATTGGCGCGGATGCTCTCCTCGTCCGTGCGCTCGACGACATGGGGCACCAGGCCCGCACGGGTCGCATAGGCGAAGTCGTCGTCGATCAGCGGATCACCCTCGATGTTGATCTGGGTTGTCAGCTTGCGGTGACCGTCGGCGCTGATGAAGAAGTGGATATGCGCCGGGCGCTGGCCGTGGCGGCCAAGGGCGCTCAGCACCTTTTCGGTCGGGCTGCCGGGAGGCACGCCATAGCCCGAGGGCAGGATGCTCTGGAACTTGTAGCGGCCGTTCTCGTCGGCGATGATCGTGCGGCGCATGTTAAAGTCGGACTGCAGGCCGGTCGGATCGAAGTGGGAATAGAAGCCGCGGGTATCGCAATGCCAGACCTCGACCTGCGCGCCCGGCACCGGCTTGCCGTCCGAACCATGGACGGTGCCATGCATGATCAGCGTGTGGCCGTTGGTGTCGCGGCCATCGTCAAGCCGGGCAAAGCCCTGTTCGACGGGGGCGCCTGCAACATACAGCGGCCCCTCAATGGTGCGCGGGGTCGGGTTCTCGATCCCCAGAGCGGCGTCGATGGCATCCAGGCGTTCGTCGATGAAGTGATCGAGCCCCAGGCCCGGTGAGATCAGGCCAGCCTGTCCGGCGGCGCCCAAGTCGTTCAGCCAGGCCACGCCCGCCCAGTATTCGTCGGGGGTAATGTTCAGATCGTCCACGGCCTTGAACAGGTCGGACATCAGCCGATGCACGATCTCTTTCATCCGCGGATTGCCGTCGTTGTTGTTCAGGCCGCTGAGTTCCTTCAGGAACGCCTGCACGTCGGGTCGGTCGAAAATCTTGACGGTCATTCTTCTCTCCTCCTGGATTCGCTTGGAAACTGGGTCGGGCTGGCCCCCTCCGGCCGCCCTCGGGCGGTCAGCTGTCATCCTCCCGGATGGCCGAGGGGTGGCGCAGGATGGGGATGACGGTGATGGACATAAACGGGTACAGGGGCAGGCCCGACAGGATGTCGTGCAGCTCTGCCACGTCGCGCACGTCGAAGATGCTGACATTCGCGTATTGCCCGGCGATGCGCCAGATATGGCGCCATTTACCCTGCCGCTGCAGATCCTGCGAATAGGTCTTTTCGCGGGCGAGGATATCGGCGCGTTCGTCGGCGGCAACGTCGCGAGGGATCTTCACCTCCATGGTCACATGAAACAGCATGGTCACACCTTTCCGGGCAGGCTGATGGTCTTGCGGATGCCGTCGCGGGCGAAGAAGGCCACGCGATCCTCGTCCAGCGTCACGCCGAGGCCGGGGCCCTGCGGCACGGTCAGCTCAAACTCGCTGTAATCCAGCGGCTCGGTTAGGATTTCCTCGGTCAGCAGCAGAGGGCCGAACAGCTCCGTGCCCCATTGCAGGTTGGCGAAGGTCGCGAAGGCATGGGCCGAGACGACCGTTCCCACCGCGCCTTCTAGCATGGTCCCGCCGTAAAGCCCGATCCCCGCCGCATCGGCGATGGCCGCGACGCGCCCGGCGTTGAAGGCGCCGCCGCTCTGCTCCAGCTTGACGGCGAAGACGTCGGCGCCCCGGACGCAGGCCAGCTCGAAGGCGCTTTCGGGGCCGGTCAGGGATTCATCCGCCATAAGCGCCACGGGGAAGCGGCGCATCAGGCGGGCCAAGGTGGCTGAGGACGCGACCGGCTGCTCGACCAGCTCGCAGCCCGCATCCGCAAGGGCAGCCATGCCGAAAGTGGCCTCGCCTTCGGACCAGGCCATGTTCACATCGACGCGGACGGCGCCCCGGTCGCCAAGCGCAGCCTTGATCCCCGCAACATGGGCAATGTCATCGCGGAGCGCGCGCGCGCCGATCTTCAGCTTGAAGACGCGGTGGCGGCGCAGGTCCAGCATCCGCTCGGCCTCGGCGATGTCGCGGGCGGTGTCGCCCGAAGCGAGGGTCCAGGCGACGGGAAGCCGGTCCCGCCGCCGTCCACCTAAGAGCTCGCTGACCGGCAGGCCAGTGCGCTTGCCCTGCGCGTCCAGCAGGGCGGTCTCGACGGCGGATTTCGCGAAGCGGTTATCGCGCACCGCCTTGCCGATCCGCGCCATCAGCGCCTGCACCCGCGTCGCGTCCTGACCAAGCATCACCGGCGCGAACCAGATGTCGATGTTGGTCTTCATGCTTTCCGGGCTTTCGCCGCCATAGGCCAGCCCGCCAATCGTCGTGCATTCGCCGATCCCGACGATCCCGTCGCTGCAATGGACGCGCACCAGCGTCAGGACCTGTCCGGTCATCGTCGCGACCGCCAGCTTGTGCGGCCGGACGGTCGGCAGGTCCAGGATCACCGTCTCGACCCGAGTGACGACGGGCGCTGCGGTAGAGGCTGTGGCGCGGGGGGAATATGGCTGGTTCATACCGTAAAGTTGCCGCCTAGAACCCCTGCACGTCCAACACCATTTGGATGTATAACGATACTCTCAAGGTATAGTGTTGGCTAACGGCTCAATTTTCAGCTATATTTCCCGCTGAAGAATACCAGAAATAGTCATGAAAGGGGCTCGTTTCATGGACCTGCGCCAGTTGCGTTACTTCGCGGCTGTGGCGCGCGAGCGGAACTTCACGCGCGCCGCCGAATCCCTGCACATCGCGCAGCCGCCGCTCAGCCGGCAGATCCAACTGCTCGAGGAGGAGTTGGGCGTCGCCCTGATCCTCCGCAACAGCCGCCCGATCAAGCTGACTGATGCCGGACGGCTGTTTTACGAACAGGCGCTGCAGGTTCTGGGCCGGGTCGAGCAGATGAAGGACGCGACCCGCCGCGTCGGCATGAACCGCAACAAGGTGCTGTCCATTGGCTTCGTTGCCTCGACGCTTTACGGCGGCCTGCCATTGCTGGTCCGCAAGCTGCGGCAGAATGCGCCCGAGCTGGATATCCAGCTGCTCGAGCTGCTCTCGGTTCAGCAGGTAGCGGCCTTGAAGGAGGGGCGGATCGATCTTGGTTTCGGCCGCCTCATGCACAACGATGAGAACGTGGTCGGCACCGTCCTGCGCGAGGAACGCCTCGTCGTCGCGCTGCCGCATGACGCGCTATTAGCCAGAGACGAGACGCCGCTGCCGCTGTCCGGCCTGGCCGATCAGAAGCTAATCGTCTATCCCAAGGAGCCGCGCCCCAGCTATGCTGACCAAGTCCTGACGCTGCTTCAGCAGGAGGACATTTATCCCGCCGAAGTGCTGGAAGTGCGCGAGATCCAGACCGCTCTCGGCCTTGTGGCCGCCGACTCGGGCATCTGCATTATCCCTTCCTCGGCACGGCAGATGCGCTCGGACGTACGGTACAGGCCCATCGACAGCCCGCGCGCACTCTCGCCAGTCGTCATGAACCACCGCGCAGGCGACAACTCGCGCTATATCGGATTGGTGAAGAGGCTGATCCGCGACATGTATGCCGAGCGGCCGGCATGGCTGGAGGCAAATAATGTTACGCGTGGTAGGTGAGATCAGCTTAAGTGGCGGCAGACATCAGCGTTGAGACTTCATGAGGATCTTGGTTTAGCTCACTGATAATTTTATCTATTTTCATGGTGCGACAGCTAGCTTGCTGCGCCCTTTTGCGGGTGCTGCGGCAGCCGAACTGGACCGAGGCGTCCTGCCAGCAGAAAACTCAGCCACGTCGCGCAGTCGATCTTGGGCGGCGTCGGCGGGGGGGCATGCTGCACCATCTCAAGACGATTAAGTCGGGCCATCGGAGTGTCCTTTTGCATTCGCCGTGGGCGAGGCACGACACGAGAAGGCTAAGGCGCACACGCTCCAGTGCAGAAATCGGTTCTGCTAATCGCCGCATTTACGCCGCTGATGGATCAGGCGCTGCTCGCTCCCATTGCAGGCGCCATCGCCTCGAGATCTGCGACGAGGACCCGAACCAACTCCAGCCCCGCCGGCGAGAGGCGGGGGTGCTTGTAGAACAGTCCGATGCGCAGCGGATCGAGGCGGGGAAAGCCCTCGTCCTCACGCAGCGCGCGCATTCCGGGCAGCAGCGTCGCGCGGGTCAGGGCGGTCACGCAAAGACCGTTGATGACCGCATCCTGAAGCCCTCCGATGCCCGGCCCGCTATAGACCACGTGCCAGCGCCGGGCTACGCCGTCCAACGCGTGGATCATCCGGGTGCGGTATTCGCAGCCCTCAGGATGCGCGCCGAGCGGGACGGGAACAGTTTCCGGCAGGCTGAGGTTCTGCGCCGCGGCCCAGATTGGCTGCTCAGACCAGTGGCGCGACAGATAGGGCATCTGCGGCTCGGACATGACGGCGACGATGACGTCCAGATCGTCGGCCCGAAGCTGCTCGTGCAGCTCGCGGCTAAGGGCGCAGCGGACCTCCAGCTGGACCTCGTCATGTGCCCGGATAAAGCGGGTCAGCGTCGCCTGAAGAAAAGCAGCAGCGTAATCGGTCGGCAGGCCGACACGCAGGACGCCTGTGCGGTGCGAGCGGTGGAAGTAGCTGACCGCCTCGTCGTTGATGCGGACCATCTCGCGCGCGTAGCTCAATAGCGCCTCACCCGCCGGGGTCAGCACAATTGCGCGGCCCTGGTACAGAAGCAGCGGCGCGCGCACCAGTTCTTCGAGCCGGCGGATCTGCAGCGAGATGGCGGGCTGGCTGCGCCCGAGCGCTATTCCGGCCTTGGAATGGCCACCGAGTTCAATGACCGCGATGAAGCTGCGCAGAAGGTCGGTCGGGAGATTGGTCAGCACCGCCATCGGATTTGCTCGGTCAATACAAGGATGCGCCCAATATATTTCATTTATGGCGGAGCAGGAACTCTAGTGAGGGGATGCAATCAAAAGGGAGGTGCGCCATGCCGCAGAAAACAGCATTTGCATCGGAACTGCCCTGGCCGGACTACGACGCGGCCGTCAGCGACGGGGCAACGCCGATGCTGATCCCCATCGGCTCGATGGAGCAGCACGGCCATCACATGCCGCTGCATGTCGACGTCCTTCTGCCGACCGAATTTGCGCGGCGCGCGGCGATCGAGATCGGCGGCCTTGTCGCACCGGCCTTCACCTATGGCTACAAGTCGCACCAGAAATGCGGCGGCGGCAACCATCTGCCGGGCACGACCAGCCTCGATGGTGCGACGCTGGTCGCCGCGCTGCGCGACGTCATCAAGGAGTTTGCCCGCCACGGTGTGCGCAAGATCTGCCTTGTGAATGGTCATTACGAGAATTCGTGGTTCATCATCGAGGGCATTGACCTGGCGCTGCGGGAATTGCGGTGGGACGGGGTCTCGGACATCAAGATCGTGGTGCTGTCCTACTGGGACTTCGTTGGCGAAACGGACATCGCGCGGCTTTATCCCAACGGCTTTCCAGGCTGGGCGCTGGAACATGGCGGCGTGCTGGAAACCTCGCTGATGCTGGCGCTTTATCCGCAGTTCGTTGATCTGGCGCGGGCAGTCGATGTCGCGCCGGCGAGCTTTCCGCCCTATGACGTCTATCCGGTCCGGGCCGACTGGACGCCCGCCGCCGGCACCCTTTCCTCGCCGCGCGAGGCCAGCGCAGAGAAGGGCGATCTGCTGCTGGAGATCTGCACCAAGGGCATCGTCGCGGCGCTGCGTGCCGAGTTCTAGACGGGCGGCAGGACCGCAACAGGAAGCCGGGCGCGCGATGCGGTCCCGGCTTTTTGCTGTTCAAAGCATGGATAGGACGCGGCCAATGCCGCGCCCTGCCGGATCAGTTGCTGGCGCCGCGCGGGGCGGCCAGCCGCTCGTCCCGGCCCTCGAGGATCACTCCACGGGCAATGGCAACGCACATCAGAAGGACAATGATCGAGAAGGGCAGGGCCGCGATGATCGCCGCCGTCTGCAGCGTGCTCAGCGCCGCGCTGCCGCCCGCCAGCAGCAGAACTGCCGCGATCAGCCCCTGGAACACACCCCAGATGATGCGGTGGCGATGCAACGGATGCTCGTTCCCCTCGCTGAGGATGGTGGTGACGACCAGCGTGCCTGAATCGGAGGAAGTGACGAAGTAGGTCATGACAAGGACCGTCCCAAGTATGCCTGCGATCAGGCCGACCACCCCGAGATCCATCGCCTCGAGCGTAGCAAAGAGCGCCATCGATACGTTGCTGCTGACTGTCGCCGAGATCCCGCCCCGGCCAAACAACTCAACCCAGAGCGCGGTCCCGCCATAGGCGGCGATCCAGACGAAGGACAGCAGGGAAGAGACGCCGACGACGCCGACGACGAATTCGCGTATGGTCCGGCCGCGCGAGATGCGGGCGACGAAGACTCCTACGAAGGGCGCCCAGGATACCCACCAGCCCCAGTAGAACGTCGTCCACCAGCCCTGCCACATGTCGCTCCAGCGGCTGGCGCCCTCCGGCACTGCCTCGACATAGAGGTTGAAGGGCACCAGGTTCAGCAGATAACCCGCAGAAGCCTTCAGCAGCGACAGCAGCAGGAACTGCGTCGGTCCCCAGAGGAAGAAAAAGGCCAAAAGCACGATGGTCAGCCACATGTTGATCTGCGACAGCCACTTGATCCCCCGGTCCAGCCCCGACAGGACCGAGCAGAGAGCGATGGCGGTGATCGCTGCGATCAGCGCCATTTGGATCGGCACCGTCATCGGCACGCCCCAGAGATAGTTCAGCCCGGAATTGATCTGCGTGACTCCGAGGCCGAGCGAGGTGGCAATGCCGAAGACGGTCGCGAAGACCGCAATCACGTCGATCATCACCCCAATGCGTCCCTCGACCCGGTCGCCCAGCAATGGATATAGGGTGTAGCGGATCCCGAGCGGCTTCTTCAGCCGGTAGGAGACGAAGGCGAGCGCCAGCGCCACGACGCAGTAGATCGCCCAGGCATTCAATCCCCAGTGGAAGAAGGCGACCTGGAGCGCGGCATCGGCGGCCTCGGGCGTGCCCGTGGCGCCGTTGAACGGCGTGCCGCCCGAGAAGTGGAGCATCGGCTCGGCGATCGACCAGAAGATGATGCCAATGCCTTGGCCTGCGGCATAGAGCATCGCGAACCAAGTGAAGTAACCGTATTTTGGCCGGTCCTCGGGATCGCCGAGCCGCAGGCTGCCATAGCGGCTTGCGGCGATGACGATCAGGAACAGCAGCAGGAAGCCCGCCAGCGCGACGTACCACCAGCTGAAGAAGAAAGTGACAAAGGTGCGCGCGCTATCGATCCAGGCCGCTGAGCGGGCGGGTAGCGCAAGCGTCAGCGCGACGAAGGCGAGGACCACGCCGGCCGAAATCAGCGTGGCGTGCGGATTGACCCCCCTGAAGGGTCCGGTTCTTGTCAGCATCGATATCCTCCGATGTGTTGGCAGTCGGCGGATATCCCGGCCAGCCCGAAACCCGCCCGCGGCCGCGCGCCGTCCCGGGGGCGGGAGCGCGCGGCAAGGCCCGGCGTCGCCGGGCGTCGCCCGAGAGGGTCAGGCAGCCTTGGCGCGGCCTTTGATGATCAGGTGCTCGGGCCCATAGGGAAAGCCGGTGATGTTGCGGTTGCCTTGGTCCTCGATCACCAGGATGTCGTGTTCCCGGTAGCCGCCGGCACCCGGCATGCCTTCGGGAATAGTGATCATCGGCTCCATGCTGACGACCATGCCGGGCTCGAGGACAGTGTCGCAGTCCTCGCGCAGCTCCAGCCCGGCCTCGCGCCCGTAGTAGTGCGACAGGACCCCGAAGCTGTGGCCGTAACCGAAGCTGCGGTACTGCAGCAGGTTCTCGGCGGCATACATCTCGTTCAACTCGGCAGCGATCTCGGAACACCGGGCGCCGGGGACCAGCAGCTCCTTGCCGCGATCATGGACCTTGCAGTTGAACTCCCACAGGCGCAGATGCGTGTCACTGGCCTCTTCCGCAAAAAGCGTGCGCTCCAGTGCGACATAGTAGCCCGCAACCATGGGGAAGCAGTTCAGCGAAAGGATATCCCCGCGCTGGATCTGGCGGGAGGTGACCGGGTTGTGGGCACCATCCGTGTTGATGCCCGACTGGAACCAGGTCCAGGTGTCCAAGAGCTCGCCCTCGGGCCAGGATCTGGCGATCTCGCGAACCATCGTGGCGGTGGAATGCAGGGCAACCTCGTGCTCAGGAACGCCCACTGCGGTCGCCTCGACGCAGGCGGCACCGCCGAGATCAGCGATACGCGCCATCTCGGTGATATGGGTGATCTCTTCGGCAGACTTGATCATCCGCAGGCGCATGGCGGGGGCAGCGATGTCGACGAACGCGACGCCCGGGAACTCGGATTTCAGCTGTGAGAGCAGGTCGATGTTAACGTGGTCGAACTCAATCCCGATGCGGCGGGCCCCCCCTATGATCTGGCGGATCGCGTAGAAGTAGTTGTCTTTTCGCCAGTCGGTATAGGTGAGATTGCCGCCGCCGAAGGTCCTCCGCCAGGGCTGGCCGCCGTCAATCCCGGCGCTGATCGAGGTCGCTTTGTCATGGTCCACGAAGAAGCCGTAGCGCCGTCCGAATTGGCAGTAGAGGAAATCGGCGTAGTAGTTGATGTTGTGATAGGACGTGAACAGCGCCGCATCGACGCCGGTATCGGCCATGTGCGCCCGGATTGCGTCCAGCCGGCGCTGCATCTCGGCGGCCGAGAAGGTGCCCTTGGCTTTCCGGCCATTATTGACGAAATTCTGAAGTCGTTCGCGTTCGGTCATTGCATCCTCTCCTGTGACAGATTGCAGGCAGGATGCGGCCGTGGATGGAGTGCGTCAAAAGAGCAATGCTAATTGCGCGATTTGGTTTTGTAATGGGTTGGCGCATGAGATCATTCGCCGCTGAATGCCCTGGGTGTTTTCGCAGCTTTACTTTGGCGTAACCAAGTCAGTAACACGGTACCTGTCTTCGTCACTGATGCATTTCGAAAGATAGTGTCCCACCGACTGGTGTAAGAGCGCCGACCTCCGGAAAGGTCCGAGTCTGATCAGGTAGCCACGGCGGGCAGCCTGACATTGGGATTGTCGGTGACGCGGGCCAGGGTTTCAAGGCTCATGTATCGTCGTGCGACCGCCCATTCATCGTTGGTTTCCAGCATGAGCGCGCCGACCAAGCGGATGATGGCGCCGTCGTTCGGAAAGATCCCGATAACGTCGGCGCGACGCTTGATCTCGCGGTTCACCCGTTCAAGCGGGTTCGTGGACGCGATCTGCGTCCAGTGCCCGCGCGGGAAGTCCATGTAGACGAGCACGTCGTCGCGGGAGGCGTCCATCATGGCTGCGAGCCTGGGCTGCTTCTCGCGGAGGGCATCGGCGACAACACCCCACTGGGCTTCGGCCTCGGCCTTGGTTTCCTGGGCGAAGATCGTTTTCAACATCGCGGCGACCGCTGCGCGGCTCTTGGCGGGAGCATGCGCCAGTGCATTCCGCATCCAGTGAACGCGACATCTTTGCTGCGACGCGTTGAAGACCCGGCGGGCGGCCGCGCGCAGACCCTTGTGATCGTCCGCGATGACCAGCCTCACGCCGCGCAGCCCGCGGTCGGCGAGGCTGCGGAGAAAGTCGGTCCAGAAGGTCTCCGCTTCAGATGGCCCGGTGGCCACACCCAGCACCTCCCGCTTGCCATCTTCATTCACCGCAACGGCCACTATCACGGCACGGCTGATGATGCGGCCACTTTCCCTGACCTTCAGATAGGTGGCATCCAGCCAAAGATAGGGCCATGCGCCTTCCAGCGGCCGGGTCAGGAAGGCGTTCACCCGTTCATCGATCTCGCCGCAAAGCCGGCTGACCTGGCTCTTGGACATGCCGCCAGCGCCCATGGCCTTCACCAGGTCGTCCACCGAGCGAGTGGAGATGCCTTGGACGTAGGCTTCCTGAATCACCGCCACCAAGGCCTTCTCGGCCGTGCGCCGGGGTTCGAGGAAGCTCGGCAGGTAGCTGCCCTTGCGCAGCTTGGGGATCTCCAGCGCGATCCGACCCGCACGCGTGTCCCAGTCCCGTTCCCGGTATCCGTTGCGCTGCACCTCGCGCAGCGGCGAGCGTGTGCCCTTCGCCGCACCGGTGCGCAGCTCCACCTCCAATTCCATGATCCGGTCGGCCGCGAAGGCTAGCATCTCGCGCACCAGATCCGTGTCAGCCTGCTTCTCGATCAGATCAATCAGTGCCATTCTCTCGTCGGTCATCGTCATCTCCATTTGGTTTAAGGTCTCGCAACCCAAACCATTCCGAAGATCGGCGATGACCACCAGCGTCACCGTCGGCCGCGCGCTATGCTACGCCGGGGCTCCGCGCGCGGCCTCCTACACCAACTGCTGGGACGCGGCCTTTCGAGAGACACTGAGTGCTAATACCCACGGATCAGGTTGATCGCAAAAGCAAACACACCGTCGTATGTGACATAAGACGGTTTACTGAGGTATTATAATACCTCCGATGGGTTCTGTCCTGAAACGCGACAGGCCATAATTTGCTGGGCTTTCGCGGATCGAGGAGTTCACCTGGCATCGCGCCTCCCCCTCTCCGAGCGCTGCATCATTGTGGGCATGCTGCAGCTTGGCGTCGATCGCAGTGCCACCCGGCCGGCATCGCTCGACAACCCACCGCGAGATCGGGTGTAACTTCTGGCACGTTCCGGACGCGACGGTGGCAGCAGTCTACCGGCGACTACAGCATCAGCGATTTGGCCGAGTTCTCTCGGTGTCCCGGCCCACCGCCTATCGCACCCTCAAGCGCCAGCAGACCGCCATTTAGCCATGAAGAAACCCGCCACAAAGCGATGTAGGTCACAAGATGCTCAGCTTTGGGATCGTAAGAAAATCGGAGGTTTTTCTGACAGTGCCTTATCTGCCGTAGGCCGACACGGCATGCTCGTCGATCTAGCGTAAAAAAAGTCATCCACAGGTATCATGCACTAAATATTGTGCAGTGCTTGACATCGATAGTCGACAGGTCGACCTTGCAAGAGGAGGATCAGAACATGCCAGACACTCATATAAAGCCGCGCAAAATCGTCGGTGTTTCGCTCAGTCCGGAGCTGGCCATTGCTGTCAAGGCCGAGGCGGCTGGACGCGATATCACAATCCGCAAGCTCTTTGAGGAAATGTGGGACCTCTACAAAGCAACCAAGAAGATCACCTAATGCCTGTAAATCTCGACAAGCCTCAAAACTGGAAAGCCGATATCGCAGCCTCCGTCGATATGTACAATGACTGGTTTATGCGGTTTGCACCGCAAGCCTTCAGGGAAACCCGGCTCAAGGTAACGAAGGATGTTGAAGCCGCGCTCGCGAACACTGAGAACCTCACCAATATCCGCCCAGAGACGCTACGCCGCTGGCCAGGTGTTCTCCCCACCTTGCGCATGTCTACATGCCCACCTTTAGCCGTGGACCGGATCATCGGTCTGGCAGTGGTATCCACCAATCTTGTCAAGAACCTGGAGATGAACAAGCTTCCTTCGCGGATGGCACAGGCAGAGCTTGACCTTCAGCTGACCAAAATCGGCGATATCATCGAAAAAATGGCGGACCCCGATATTTTTGTTTGGCTTGGCAGAACGGAACCTGCAACAGACGTTGAGAAGCACCGTGCCGCTACCATTGTGGCCGACCGGCTTTGTGGTGCGGTCGCCAACCCGATCATTCGCAACGCGCAGGAGAAGCGTCAGCTTGCCAGTATCAAGACATGGCTGGAAGCAAGAGGCTATCGTCAGCTCACCGGCGGAGACGGTTCACGTTTCAATGCGATGCTACCGGGCACGTTCAGTTTTCGGATGAACGTTCCCGTCAAGCTCGAAGGGGGCCTGACGACGATCAACATCCCCGTTGACGCAGTGATTAAACCTCTCGGTTCCGACCCGGCCGAACTGCCCATCTTCTTCGAGGCAAAGTCGGCAGGGGATTTCACAAATACAAACAAGCGCCGAAAAGAGGAAACCGTGAAGATGGCCCAGCTACGCAGCAACTACGGCGAGAACGTCCGGTTCAACCTGTTCCTCTGCGGGTATTTCGACAGCGGCTATCTGGGCTACGGGGCCTCCGAAGGGATCGATTGGGTATGGGAGCACCGGATCGATGATCTGGCGGAGTTTGGGCTATGAGTAAGATAGAAGCCTTAGAAAAACAACGGCTTGAGCTTCAGGCCCGGCTGGACAGCGGAAAAACAGCGGAGGAGCGCAACCGCCTTGGGCAGTTTGCCACGCCGACTGCCCTTGCACGTGACATTCTGTGCTATGGGATTGATCAACTCCCACCTAGTGAGCCGATCAAGTTTCTGGACCCCGCCATCGGAACCGGTTCATTCTATTCTGCGCTTTGTGCCGTGGCAAAGCCGGATCGTGTAGCTGAAGCGAAAGGCTTCGAGATTGATCCCCATTATGGTAATCCAGCCGCCGCACTTTGGCGGGGCAGCCCCCTTGAGCTGCGCTTCGAGGACTTCACACAAGCGCAGGCACCAGAAGGGCAAGGCAGGGCGAACCTCCTGATCTGCAATCCGCCCTATGTGCGGCATCACCATCTTGATGCAGAAGCAAAGGCCCGCCTTCCGTTTCAGACCGAGCAGGCATGTGGCGTAAGGATCGGCGGCCTCTCTGGCCTTTACTGCTATTTTATGGGCCTTGCACATCCATGGATGGAGCCAGGGGCTATCGCCGGATGGTTGATCCCGAGCGAATTCATGGGCGTGAATTATGGACGCATGCTTAAATCGTACCTTCTGGAGAAGGTAACGCTTCTCCACATTCACCGCTTTGATCCAGCCGATGTGCAGTTTGCCGATGCTCTAGTGTCGTCGGCCGTGGTCTGGATCAAGAACACGCCGCCCCCGCGCGATCACGAGGTCCGCTTTACCTATGGCGGCTCACTTGCTGCGCCCGCCGTAGAGCGTCTGGTCTTGGCATCGGAGCTCACACATGAGCGAAAATGGACGCGCTACCCACAAGCCGAAGCCGCAAGCGTCCGATCTGAGATCACCCTTGGCGATCTGTTCGACGTAAAGCGTGGCCTTGCCACCGGCGACAACAGCTTCTTTGTCATGGACGAGGCGCAGATCGAGGCCCGGCATCTGCCGATGGAGATGTTCCGGCCGCTTCTTCCTGGTAGCCGCTATCTGCCAGAGGATGAAATCAAGGCCGATGAAAAAGGCTGGCCAGCCCTCGACAAGCAGCTTTTCCTTCTCGATCCTCGCATCAGCGACGACGAGATTGAGCGGCGCTTTCCCACCCTCAAAGCCTATCTCGACACGGGAAAGACCGGAGAGAAGCCCGTTGCGGAAGGGTATCTTTGCCGATCGCGGCGGCCGTGGTACACCCAGGAAAATCGCCCGCCAGCACCGATCATTTGCACTTACATGGGCAGGAGCCGAGCTGGAGGGAAGCCGTTCCGCTTCATCCTCAATCACTCCCAGGCGACCGCTCTCAATACCTATCTCATGCTTTACCCGAAGCCGGCCCTTGCACGTTTCATGCAAGACAATCCTGAAGCACTGCGCACGGCATGGACGTTCTTGAACGAGATAGACACCGACGAGCTCCTCGGGCATGGCAGGGTCTATGGCGGCGGCCTGCACAAACTGGAGCCAAAAGAGCTCCGGGGCTTTCCGGCGCATGATCTCATCAACAAACTGCAAGGCATCGACATAGCGTGGCAGGGTTCATTCTTCCCAACCCGCGCGGTCGCGTGAAGTGTGGTCGCTATGAGTGCTGACGCCTACCTCCGGTCCATCCTCTTGCGTGAGGCAGTAGATACTGGACTTACCTTGCCGGTTCGAAGCGTAATAGGAGCGTTGAGGCCAGCTATTGTACAATGGTCAGGGGGCTATCTTGCGGACCTGTCTCCGAGCGGATCATTTGCAAAGGGCACAGCCAACAAAAGCGGCACCGATATCGATATTTTTGTCTCCCTTGCACACAACACGCCTGAGACCCTGAAGGATATTTACACAAAGCTTTTTCAGAGAATGACGGAGTTGGGGTACAAGCCCAAGGCCCAGAACGTCTCGATCAACATCACCGTGAACGGCTATGATGTCGATTTGGTCCCCGCTAAGCGTCAAGACTTCTACAGCCACGATCACAGCCTCTATCGCCGGAAGGCCGATACATGGACCAAGACTAACGTCGCGACGCACATCAACTATATATCTCAAAGCGGACGCGTTTCCGAAGCGCGTCTTATCAAGCTCTGGCGGAACCAAAAGGGGCTGGATTTTCCATCGTTCTATTTGGAGCTCGCTGTCATCAACGCCCTTGCCGGGACGTACGGTACGCTAGCGCAGAATGTTCTGACAGTATTGCGGTATCTTCGCGACACGTTCCCGGCCGCCCGTATCATCGATCCGGCCAATACCAACAACATCATCTCCGAGGACCTTACGGCGGCCGAGAAGGGTAAAGTGAAGGCAGCGGCCGAGCGTGCCCTTGCCGCAAAGACGTGGGGAGAGATCATTGCATGAGCGGATGGTCCCTTCCCGCGCTTCTGGCTGGCTTGCACGATGACATCGAGCGGCGGCTAGCGACAGCACGAAAAGCCTTCGCGCATCCTGTCACAAAAGGGGATGCCAGCGAACGAGTCTGGCTTGAGCTTCTGAAGACCTATCTCCCGCAGAGATATCAGGCCGAAACCGCTCATGTGGTCGATAGCACGGGGGCCTTCAGCCAGCAGATCGATATCGTCATTTTCGACCGCCAGTATTCCCCTTTTATATTTCATTTCGAAGGGCAAATTATTGTCCCGGCCGAAAGTATCTATGCGGTGTTTGAGGCCAAGCAATCGATAAACGCTGGTCAAGTTGCCTATGCACAGGAAAAGGTCGCGAGCGTTCGGGGCCTGCACCGCACAAGTCTTCCGATCCCGCATGCGGGCGGTATGTTTGATCCGAAGCCTCTGGCATCGATCTTGGGTGGTTTGTTGACTTTTGAAAGTGACTGGAACCCTCCTCTTGGGAAAGCCTTGGAAGATGGTCTCATGGCCGGTGAACCGTCAGGTCGGCTTGATATAGGCTGCATTGCAGCTCATGGCGGATTCATCCTCAATCCATCCGGCTCCTATACTTTGAGCAAGCAGGGCAAGCCTGCCGCTGCATTCCTTCTAGAACTGATCGCACAGCTCCAGAGCAAGGCAACAGTTCCCATGATCGATATTCGTGCCTATGCGCGCTGGTTGACCAAGTAACGCACAGTGCGTGTTCCTTCTTTGTACCGGGGCTAATTTGTGGTATATCTAGGGGTATGAACCGATTCCGGCACACCATATGGAGAACGTGACCATGGCGAAGAGCGGAAGCAAGAGCGGCGGCGGCAATGGGCCGCGCACGGTGAACAAGAGCGCTGCTACAGGGAAATTCGTGTCCAACAAGACAGTCGCGAGCAGTCCGAAGACAACCTACAAGCAGACAACCAAACCCTGCAAGTGACCGGCCATGAAAGACTTGCGGTTCCGCCAGCTTGAAAAATACCGCGTTGGCGGAACACGTGATCGGATGCAGCTTTCGCTTCCCGTGCCGAAAAGCCCGTCCGGCAAGATCTATCAGTATTCTCCGAATCCCAACGCCACGCCGCGCTTGTTCCTGATTGGTGAAGCGCCAGAGGACCGTTCCATCGTCGAGGAGCATCGGCCCCGCATCCGGCGAGAGCCCGGACCAGGGCAGACGGTCTGCCCGTATTCCGGTCATGTTGCCGAGGATGAAGCGTTCACTCATGCCGATGACATCGAGGCCGTGAAAAAGCACGCCCTCTGGATGGCAGAAAATGACGTGAACAGCTTCCTTGGCGATTGGGCCAAGAACTTCAACCGGAAGCAGCCGCGCGGCAGTTTCATCACGATGAAAATGGAGCACAAGCCGCGCCGCCGCCCGAAACCGCTGGCGATCCGGGAAGACTTGCTCCGTAGCCTTGGGTGCAATGTCTGCGCCCGTGCCTATGGCGTCTACGCACTTGCGCTGTTCTGCTCAGATTGCGGATCACCGAATGTCGCGCTGCATTTTCGACGCGAGATCGAGCTTGTTCAGGAGCAGATCGCCCTGGCCGACGAACTCGACACGCAGGGTAGGGGAGAGATTGCCTACCGCATCATGGGCAACGCCCATGAAGATGTACTCACCGCCTTTGAGGCGACGCTCAAGACAGTACACGCGCATCTTGTGCGTACCCACCTGCCAGAGCAGCTTGAGAAGCTTACCGGGAAGAAGGCTGTCGGCAATGCCTTTCAGAATGTCGAACGCGGTCGCGAGGTATTTGCCAAGATTGGCCTGGACCCATTCGACCGCCTTGACGCTGTGGAGATCGATCATATCCGCTTAAATATCCAGAAGCGCCATGTTCTCGGCCACAATCTTGGCATAGCCGATGAGCACTACGCCCGCTTCGCCGAAGATCATGAGCCCGGCGAGACCATAACACTGATCGGCGAAGACATCAGGCGCTTTGCCGAGCTCTGCTTCAGGGTTGTGGAACACTTGGAAGACAGCCTTATACCCGGTGTTGGCCTCTCACTTTCATAAAAAGAAAGAATGATTTCATGCAAAAAATTTCAACTCAGGAGCTGGCAAAGAAGAAACCAAGCGCCAGTTGCTGTGATTGCGGTAAGGGAGCAGCAGAGTCCGGTTCGGAAACCTCGACGATCCAAGGCGGAAACGCCCGGTGCCCCAGATGCTCGCGCAATGAGAGTCTTTATTGAGATTTCCGCCGTAGTCGCTTGGCCAAATGCCCCTTATCCGCTCCTTTGCAGAACGGCTTGCAGGTCCGCGAAATCGACCCCCACAAGCGACAGCTCAAGACCCTCAGCGGCCTCACGCCCTACGAATACATCTGCAAGATCTGGACATCCGAGCCAGACAGATTCATCGTAACCCAATCCACTAGATGCCGGGATTGAACACCTAGGCTGCAGGTTAGTCACCATGGCACTTCAATCGCGCTTAGGAGCGGAAGCCGCCCGAGTGTTTCGAGGGTTCGTCATTGAACCATAGGGCAAGCCACTGATCGCGAGTCACAATACAGACGGATGATGCATAAATCGGCCTTATGCAGTGTTGATGACATTCTGGTCATGCTGACATGAGGCGATCTCTACAGCTGTGAGGCCGTAACCGCCCGATTGAGACCGCAGGTCACTTCTGAAGCATCGGGGCGACCAAGATGATCGCCATGCCGGTCAGGCAAAAGATTGCGCCGATGGTATCCCATCGGGTCGGGATCTGCCCCTCCACGGCCCAAAGCCAGGCGATGGATGCTGCGATGTATATGCCGCCATAGGCTGCATATGCACGACCGGCAAACTCGACCTCAACCCGCGTCAGCAAGTATGCGAACAGGGCAAGGGAGATGGCGCCCGGAATAAGCCAGAGGGCAGAGCGGCCAAGACGCAGCCAGGCCCAGAACGCGAAGCATCCTGCGATCTCGGCAAGAGCAGCCAGCGCATAGATGCCGACAGAGGCGAGGACGCTCATCATGGGCAAGCTGCATTCCACTGCCACGGCAGCAGCTCGTCAAGCCGGTTGATCTTGTGATCGTGGATGCGGTCGAGGATGTCGGCCAACCACGCCTGCGGATCGAGCCCGTTCATCTTGGCGGTTTCGATCAGGGTCATGGCCCGGGCCAGTGTCTCGCCACCGCTGTCCGAGCCTGCAAAGAGCCAGTTCTTCCGACCGATGCCGATCGGGCGCATGGCGCGCTCGGCCGGGTTGTTGTCGATGCCAACGCGGCCGTCTTCGAGGAAGAGCTCGAAGGAGGGCCAGCGGCTGAGGCCGTAACGGAAGGCCCTGGCGAGATCGCTCTTGCCCGGAATGAGCAGCAGCTGGGCCTCGGCCCATGCCTTGAAGGCATCGACCATGGGGCGGGAGTGCGCCTGGCGCGCCGCCTGTCGCAGTTCGGCGGACTGACCGGCGATCTCGCGCTCGATGTCGTAGAGCTTGCCGATCCGGTCGAGGGCCTCCCGCGCGATCTCGGACCTCCTGCCCTCCCAGACATCATGGAAGTCGCGCCTCAGGTGCGCCCAACACGCGGCCTCGCAGAACTGACTGCTGCCGTCCGCGCGCGGGGCGTAGAACGGGTTGAAGCCGGCATAGGCATCCGCTTGCAGGATGCCGCCGCTGCCTTGCAGGTGGCGCTGCGGATGCTCTCCCTTTCGATCCGGGGAGAAGCGGTAAACGACGCCGGGTGGTGCGGTGCCGGCCCAAGGTCGTTGGTCCGAGACATAGGCCCAGACACGACCCTGCTTGACCCCTTTGCCGAGGCCGCGGTCCCGGCGTGACCGGTCCAGCACGCGGATCGGAGTATCGTCCGCATGCAGCACCGGCGCGGCCATCACCTCGGCCTCAATCCGTTCAATGACAGGGGCGAGCACCTTCATGGCGCGTCCGCACCAGTCCAGCAGCGTGCTGTCCGGAATATCGGCCCCCATACGGGCGTAGATCTCGCTCTGACGGTAGAGCGGGAGGTGGTCGTCGAACTTCGAGACGAGGATCTGGGCCAGCAGCCCCGGACCGGCCATGCTGCCCGTGATCGGACGGCTCGGGGCCGCAGGCTGCACCATCTTCTCGCACCGGCGGCAGGACTTCTTCACCCGCGCGATTTGGATGACCTTCATCTGCGCCGCGACCAGGTCGAGAAGCTCGCTGACGTCCTCGCCCACCACTCGCAGCTCACCTCCACAGTCGGGGCAACAGGTGCCAGGGTCGAGCTCACGCCGTTCGCGGGGCGTTGCGTCCGACACGCGCGGACGGCGTCGCGGCTTTGCCTCGGCAACAGGAGCATCGGTCGCGGCAGGCTCATCGTCCTCGATCGGCCCGTCGCGCTGTTCGGCGGCTGCGACCAGCAGATCCTCCAGCGCCAGCTCCAGCTGGGCGATCTCGCGCTCGATCTTTTCCGAGGTTTTGCCGAAGGCCTGCTTCTGGAGTTTGGCAATCCGCAGGCGCAAGGCCTGAACCAGCTGATCGTGGGCCTGAAGAGTGGCCGACATGCGCGCATTCTCCGCCTGAAGCACGGCGATCATCGCCTTCAGGACCGCGGGGTCGTCAGTGAGAATGTCGGCATCATCAGACATGCCGACTGATACCATGCGCCGGCATGAGAGGCCAATAAAACAAGTGGATTCAGTTAGATGATCTACCCGACCCGAGCTGGGGGAGCGCCCCAGTCCGGTCGCCGCCAGTCGATCCCCTCCCAGAGCATCGCCAGCTGGGCGGAGGTCAGCCGCGCGACCCCGGCCTCGCTGTTCGGCCAAGGGAAGCGCCCGCGCTCGAGGACCTTGTAATAGAGGCAGAAGCCCTGGCCATCCCAGTAGAGCAGCTTCAGCCGGTCACCTTGGCGGCCACGGAACGCGAAGACTGCGCCGCTGGTCGGTTTCTGGCGCAGCACATCCTGGGCCAGAGCTGAGAGACCGGCAATTCCCTTCCGCATGTCGGTCGCGCCGCACGCCAGATAGACCCGGACCCCGGTGCCAGGACCGATCATGCCGCTTCCACGGCCCGGATCAACCGGGTCAGCGCCTGGCCATCCATGCTGCTGTCGAACCGAAGGCAACGACCGTTGGCTAACCGCAATTCGATCAGGACCGGTCGAGAGGGTGCTGGGGGATGTGCCGGATCAGGCAGCGAGCCGAAATCCACTGGCAGGAAAAGCGCGCCCCGATCCGGCGACCACAGCCCCTTCTTCTTCAGCTCACGGCGCCAGCCATAGACCTGCGACCGCGTGAGCTCGTGCCGTTGGGCAACCTGCGTGACCGAGGCCCCGCCGATGCCGACCTCCAGCACGATCTCGAGCTTCTCATCGTCATTCCAGCGACGGCGCCGTTCGACACCTAAAATCTCACCCAGCATGGCCTCTCCCGATAAGACACGTGCATAACGACGTCTTTATGCACGTGTCTTAGCTCGCCCAGCCTTCGTCAGGCAGGCGGCCTCAACCGGTCGGTTACGTGAGGCCCACCGGGGATGATGCTCATCCACGACGAAGGGGTGGGCGTGGCGGCGTGTCCCCTGCAGATGCGGATGATCGAGCGGAAGGTTGTGGTGGGTGTGTTCCAAGATCTCTGCATCATCGCTCGGCCAGAGCCGAAGGGCAGCCAGGAGGCCCATCACGGCCAGCGCTGCGAGAACGCCGAGTGCTGCAATAGGGCCGAACCGGCTCATCAGCCACCCAGACAGCGGATAGGCAAGCAGCCAGCAGGCGTGGCTCAGCGCGAACTGCGCGGCAAAAAGTGCGGGACGGTCCTCGGCATGAGCCGAGCGTCGAAGAAGTCGCCCGGACGGCGTCAGGACGGCGGAATATCCAAGCCCCACAAAGAACCAGGCACCCAGCAGCATCGGCCAGGTCAGCCCGAGGGCAGCAATCGTCCCGGCCAGCCCCAAGAGCGTCAGCACCATCAGAATGGCCCCGCCCACCATCACCGGGCGATCTGACATCCTGTCCAGGACCCGTGGCAAAAGCAGGGCCGCAATCATCGAGCCGGCCCCGAAGGCAAGCAATGTCCAGGCGAGGGCGGAGGCATCCAGCCCAAGCGTGCCCCGCACAAGCGCGACCGAATTGACCAGCACCATGGCCCCCGCAGCCGCAGCAGCCATGTTCAACGCCAGCAACCCGCGCAGACGCGGCGTGGCCAGGTAGATGCGGATGCCGCGGGTGGTGCGGTCATAGATGCCGCGCGGCTCGGAGGGTTTTGGGCTGGGCAGCATGACCGAGAGGACCAGTGCCGCAGACGCAGCGAACCCGATCATGGTCCCGAAAAAGAGCGAGTTGTAGCTGACGGCAGCCAACAGCAGGCCGGCCAGCATCGGGCTGACGATGTTTTCCACATCATAGGCCAGTCGCGACAGCGAGAGCGCTCGGGTATAGCGGGCCTCGTCCGGCAGCACGTCGGGAATGGTTGCCTGAAAGGTCGGCGTAAAGGCGGCGGAGGCCGATTGCAGCACGAAAATGAGGACGTAGACCTGCCAGATCTCGGTGACGAAGGGCAGGCAGAGGGCGACAGCGGCCCGCACAAGATCCAGTGCTACGAGGAAGGCCCGGCGTGGAACCCGATTGGCAAAGGCGCCCGCGATGGGGGCAATGCCCACATAGGCCACCATTTTGATGGTGAAGACGGTGCCCAGCACCATGGCCGCATTGTCACCCGCCAGGTCGAAGGCCAGAAGCCCAAGCGCCACCGTGGCAAGCCCGGTGCCCAGAAGCGCCACCACCTGCGCCGCAAAGAGGTGGCGGTAGGTGCGGTCGGCAAGGACGTCCAGCATGGCGCAACCTCAGAGGTATCGGGTAATGGCCTTCATCTCGTCGCGATCATCGACCGAATGATCTGCGTCCAGACAATGATCAATATGATCGTGGATGAGAGCCCGCTTGGCATTGATGACGGCCTTCTCGACCGCTTGCAGCTGGTGGGCGATATCAAGGCAGGGTTTTCCGGCCTCGATCATCTCGATCACCGCCCGCAAGTGGCCGTCGGCACGTTTCAGCCGGGTAACCAGGGCAGGGTGGCTTGCGTGAACATGCGGGTGTGACATACAGTCAGGCTATCCCCCCCGAGGGGATGAAACAAGACGGCGCGATCAGCGTGCCGCGAACGAGCGGGCAGGGCAGGTGGGTGAAGCACGTGCGGACCTTTGTGCAAAGCGCACTTGCAGCGGTCCTCTGCCTGTCGTTGGTGGTGTGGTCCCTCGCACCGAGTGCCAGCCATGCCCCTTCAGTCTTCGAGGTGGTGGCAGAGCATACCGACATGATCGCCGATCATGGCCACTCCCACGGGTTCGAAGAGGATCTGTTCTGGGTGCTTCACGGTCACAGCCATGATGTGGCCGACCATGATCACAGTCAGGCCATGCTTGTCCCCGGCGCCGGTTCGCACCCGCCGATGGCTTATCGCGACACATTCCGGCTGCGTGCGTCATGGGACGGACCGCAGCGGGTTTATCTGATCGAGCGACCTCCGCGGGCCTGATCGATGCCGCCACCGCGCGGCCTTCACTCGATCAGACAGACCATACCGGAGACCTTTCCATGCCCTCGACTTCGAGGGTCCTGCGCGCCCTGGCACCACGCCAGCCGGTCGCGCTGGCCCTGATCCTGCTGGCGGCAGTCCTGCTGACCGCAGCCCAAGCCCTTGCCCATAACGTCACCGCCGGTGACGCGGGTTATATCCAGGAAATCTGGGGGGTGCAGATCATCCCCTTCATCTACCTCGGCGCCAAGCACATGATGACCGGCTACGACCACATCCTGTTCCTGCTGGGCGTGGTGTTCTTCCTTTACCGAATGAAGGACGTCGGCATCTATGTCAGCCTTTTCGCCATCGGCCATTCGGTCACGATGCTTCTCGGCGTGTGGTATGGCTGGGGCATCAACGCCTACATCATCGACGCGATCATCGGCCTGTCCGTGGTCTACAAGGCGCTGGACAACCTCGGCGCCTACCAGAAATGGTTCGGGCTCCAGCCGAATACCAAGGTCGCCACGCTGATCTTCGGGCTGTTCCACGGCACGGGCTTGGCCACCAAGATCCTTGACTATGACATCCCGCAGGACGGGCTGCTGGCCAACCTGCTGGCCTTCAACGTCGGCGTCGAGGTCGGCCAGTTGCTGGCCCTGGCCGTGATTTTGATCGTCATGGGCTACTGGCGCCGCAGCCCGAACTTTCTGCGCCAGGCCACCATCGCCAACGTGGTGATGATGGGCCTCGGCATCTGGCTGACCTTCAACCAGGTCGCCGGCTACATCGCTTCAACCTGAAGACAGATTGGATAGTCCCATGCACAATGCACCCAAGCCCAACCTCGAAGACTTGCCCACCAGGGCGCAACTGCGCCGCGCCAGCATTCTGGCCGGTATCGGTGCGGCGGTGATCGCGGCCACCGTTTATCTGCCCGCCGAATACGGCATCGACCCGACCGGGATCGGCCACGTCACCGGCCTGACCGAAATGGGCGAGATCAAAATGCAGCTGGCCGTGGAGGCTGAGGCCGACCGCCTGCTGGACGAGCAGCGCGGTCAGGACCAGTCTTCCAGCGTTCTGGACAGCATGCTTGGCCTGTTCATCGGCACGGCCCATGCGCAGGAGGCACAGGACACCTGGAGGGACACCGTGACCTTCACGCTGGAGCCGGGTGACACCGCCGAGATCAAGATGACGATGAAGGCCGGAGACGAGGCCGAATATACGTGGACCGCCGAAGGCGGCCGGGTCAACTTCGACCTCCACGCCCATAGCGGCGGCGAGTCCATCGACTACGAGCGCGGCAGCGGCGCGACGGACGGCGAGGGCAGCATCGAAGCGCCCTTCGACGGCGATCATGGCTGGTTCTGGCGGAACCGCGACAGCACGCCCATCAACATGACGATCCAGGTGCGCGGCGACTACAGCGCCATCGTCGAGACCTACTGAGCCTTGGGCAGCCATTCGCGTTCATAGCCGCGAATGGCGGTCTTTTCACTTCTGCATTTTCTGCTGCCCTACACCTGAGGAGAGACGAAATGCCGGTAGCAAGATCCTGCTGAAACGGTAACATTCGTGCGCGAGCCGCTCAAAATGCATTGATGTCGAACTTTGACCTTAATACACATCGCTCATGATCCACGTCCTGCGCCAGCTGGCTATGCTCTTCGTCGTGACCCTGGTCACGATGGGCATCACCGTGGCTGCTGGCAACGCATCGATGGATCTGAAATGCGAGATGATGCTGACAGCCGCGTCCGCTCAAGGGTTCGACAGTCATGCCGAGCATTCCGCACATGAGGGTTCAGATCACGCGTCGCCAAGAACCGTTCTTGTCGAAGACCATGTCCATGACGAAGACACATCCTCCGAAGGACACGGGTCGCACTGCAAGGCCCATGCCTGTCCCGCGACCGCGTTCCTGGCATCCAGCGATGTGGTCCAAGCCTTTCTGATCAGCCAGACTCTTGATGCTGTCAGCACGGCCCCGCTGGTGGAACTGACCGTCTGCGAAGGACTGCGCCGCCCTCCGCGGGTTTGATCCGAACGTTGCAAGCTGTAGCCTGACAGGCTGCGGCGATCATCCTTCTGATCCAAAAGCGGAATCTTCACATGAAATTCGTGTTTGCGGCTGCGATGCCGCTGCTTGCGGTGGCCTGTGCGCCTCTGCCTCCTCTGGATACATCTGCCGGCCTTGTGAGCGTTGCCGATACCGCGTCGCCGGTCTCTACCCTGCAGGCCGGTCCCGCCGTCACCTATCGAAGCCGCACCGTTCAGGAGCCGGGAAACTGGACTCAGCTGAATGATGCGCAAGGCCCAGGTGTCGAATGAAAAAGGCATTGGGACTTTCGATGGGCGCAGTGCTGCTGCTGACGGCCTGCGCGGATACGGCAACCATGAACCAAGCCCGCGATAAGCGGGCAGGGTTCGAGACTGTTGCCGGGATCTCCCGGCAGGCGACGGGAGCAGAGGCGGCCTGGCTTCAGACTCCGGCTGAGCGGCAGGCCCATGCGCAACGCGTTCGCGCCATCGTTCAGGGAAAGACGATCAGCGCCGAACAGGCGGTGCAGGTGGCGCTTCTGAACAACCCCGGCCTGCAGGCCAGTTATGCCGATCTGGGCTTGTCTGCAGCAGACCTGTGGGAGACGGCCCTGGGACCAGTGCCGAGCGTCGGCATCTCCGTGTCCGGGCTGGTCAGTGGGGATGTCACCCGGTCCGTGGAAGGCACGGTGGCGTCATCCATTCTGGACATGGTGACGAAAAAATCCCGCACGCGGGCGGCCGATCTGGAATTTCGGCAGGCCCAACTGGCTGCGGCAGGCGAGACCCTGGCGCTGGCGCATGAAACCCGCCGGACCTGGATCGAGGCCGTCGGTGCGTTTGAGGCCGCCAGCTTGGTTGGCCGGGCCCAAGGCGCCGCGGACGCGGCATCCGAACTGGCCGCAGAACTGGGCGCAACGGGTGCCCTGAGCCGCGCCGATCAGGCAAGAGAACATGTGTTCACCGCAGAGCTGGCCGCCGAACAGGCGGAGGCAAGGCTCGAAGCGCAATTGGCAAAGGAAAAGCTGGTCCGTCTGCTGGGCCTGTGGGGAACCGATACCGATTTCTACGTTCCCGACAGCCTGCCAACACTTCCGGGCAGCGTGCCGAACCGCACCAATATCGAACGGATGGCACTTGAAAATCGCGTCGATCTGGCCGCGGGCCGGTTGGAGCTGGAGGCCGTGGCCGCGCGCTACAAATTGGGCGGCCAGACCCGGATGCTGTCGGACGCAGAGGTCGCAGCGGGCGTCGAAATCGAACGTGAAGACGGAGAGAACGAACGCTCGCCGGTGGTCGACGTCGCGTTCAGCATTCCGGTTTACGACACCAGCGGCCTGATTTCCCGGCGCGGCAAGCTGGAATACCTGCGCTCGGCCAACAGCCTGGCGCAGTCGGCAATCAATGCCAGGTCCGAGGCACGGTCTGCCTACACGTCGGTCACGGGGAAGCATCAGATCGCCCTGCACTGGCGCGACCAGGTCCTGCCTCTGCGCCGCGAAATCGATGAGCAGGCGCTGCTCAGCTACAACGGCATGCTGACCTCGACCTTCGAGCTGCTGAACGACGCCCGCGAGGGGCTGGAATCCCAACTGAGCGCGGCTGAGGCCAAGCGCGACTACTGGCTGGCCGAGGCAGATGCCACGGCCGTGATCTGGGGTGGCGCAACTGAAAACGGAGAGGACGAATGATGAATCGCAGGCAATTGATGGGTGCGGGCATCGGGGCAGGGGCCGCGGCTCTGACCGTCAACATGGGCCAGGCGGAGACGCGGTTTCGCGATCTGCCCGAAGCCGCCAGCACCGACAGCCCCTATACGCAAGTCCCGCCGCGCCCGACCACCGGGATCGAGTACAACCCGGTCGTGACCCTGAACGGCTGGTCGCTGCCTTATCGGATGAATGGCAATGTCAAGGAATTCCACCTTGTTGCCGAACCGGTCGAGCGCATCATGGCAGACGGGATGATCGCGCGTCTGTGGGGCTATAACGGCCAGTCCACTGGTCCGACGATCGAGGCCATCGAAGGCGAGCGGGTCCGGATCTATGTGACCAACCGTTTGCCCGAACATACCTCGGTTCACTGGCACGGCCTGATCCTGCCTTCCGGGATGGACGGCGTGTCCGGCCTCAGCCATCCCGGCATCCCCTCCGGCAAGACGTTCGTCTACGAGTTCGATCTCGTGAAGTCCGGGACCTTCATGTACCACCCGCATGCCGACGAGATGGTCCAGATGGCCATGGGCATGATGGGGCTGTTCATCGTGCATCCGCGCGACCCGGCCTTCATGCCGGTAGACCGAGACTTTGCCTTCCTGCTGGCCGCCTATGACATCGATCCCGGCACCTATATCCCGCGCGTCGCCGAGATGACGAACTTCAACCTGTGGACGTTCAACAGCCGCATCTTCCCGGACATCGATCCCTTGGTGGTCAACCGGGGCGATCGGGTCCGTGTCCGGGTCGGCAACCTCACCATGACCAACCACCCTGTCCATATGCACGGCTATGATTTTGAAGTGACCTGCACGGATGGCGGTTGGGTCCGGCCGGAGGCGCGCTGGCCGGAAGTGAGCATCGATATCCCCGTGGGCGCGATGCGGGCCTATGAGTTCAACGCCGATCACCTGGGAGACTGGGCAATCCACTGCCACAAGTCGCACCATACCATGAACGCCATGGGACACGAGTTGCCTACAATCATTGGCGCCAACAAGAGCCGCGTCACAGACATGGTCCGCCGGCACCAGCCCGGCTACATGCCGATGGGCACCGCCGGCATGGCAGACATGGGCGAAATGTCCATGGAAATCCCCGAGAACACGATCCCGATGATGACGGGCTGGGGTCCCCATGGTCCGCTCGAAATGGGCGGCATGTTCTCTGTCGTGAAGGTGCGCGAAGGCATCGCCCCTGATGACTATTCCGATCCGGGCTGGTTCGAGAACCCTCCCGGCACGCAGGCATGGGAGTGGACAGGCGAGTTGCCCGAACATGCCAGCAACTACAGCCCCGAGACCATCCTGACGCCGCGCGGCGGCAAGCGGTTGGGCTGATCTGACTCTATCGAGCAACACAAAGGAAAAGCGATGAAATCGTTGATGCTGATTACTGTTCTTGCCCTTTCACCTACTGCCACTCTGGCGGCGGGAACCCATGCAGGTGGCCATGATGAATACGCCATGGGCGCGCCTGCAGAAGCCTCTGACGGTGACATGAAGACCGTCGAAGTCACCATGCGGGAAACCGACGAGGGCACGATGATCTTCGAGCCCGCGGAGCTGTCGTTCGTGTCGGGAGAGACTGTCCGCCTGGTCGTTACCAACGCGGGTGAACTGGATCATGAATTCGTGATGGACACGGTGGAGGCCAATGCCGAGCACAAGGAGCTGATGGCGCGGTTCCCCGAGATGGAACATGACGACCCGAATGCGGTCCGTCTTCAGCCCGGCGAGACCGGCGAGATCCTGTGGACCTTCGAAAACGCCGGTGAATACGAATTTGCCTGCTTGATGCTGGGCCATTACGAGTCCGGCATGCACGGCCCCCTGAACGTCACCAAATCCTGAACCGCGAGGACCTGACCATGAAACTGATCCCTTTGACCGCTGCCGCGTTGATCCTGACATCCGGGGCCGCACTGGCTGACATGCACATCACCAATGGGACCGTCACCAAGATCGACACCCAATGGAGCAAGGTGACCGTCGACCACGAGGAGCTGAAGAACCTGGATATGCCCGCCATGAAGATGGTCTTCCAGGTCGCAGAGCCCGAGATGCTCGCTAACCTGAGCGAGGGACAGGACATCCGTTTTGCGGCAGATCGGGTGAACGGCAAGCTGACCATCACGGAAATTCTGGAATGATCCGGAAAACCGAACATCGGAGAACGACAATGCTCTCGTACAAAGCTCTTATCGTCGCGGCTGTCGCATCATGCAGCCTTGCATCGCCGCTTTTTGCCCAAGACACCGAGTTCCAGATGCCTGAGCAATGCGCCATGGCAGCACCCGCGGGCGAGATGCCGATGGGAAAAATGCCCCAAGGCTCTGGCGGTCATGGCAACCAAGCAGGCGGCATGGGCGCCATGATGGGCATGGGCGGCATGGATATGGAAACCATGCCGGAGCATGTTCAGGAGAACATGCGCCGCATGATGGTCACCATGCCCGCGATGCACGACGGCATGATGAACGAGGATGCCGACGTGGCTTTCGCCTGCGGGATGATTGCCCACCATCAGGGTGCAATCGACATGGCCCAGGTTCTTCTTGAGCATGGTGATAACCCGGAAATGATCAAACTTGCTGGCGCCATCATCGCCGCGCAAGTTGGCGAGATCGAGGAAATGACAGCCTGGCTGGCAGAAAACGCTGAGTAAATTGCATGAAGCCGCGCGGCTCTGATCGCGCGGACTTCTTCTCGGTCTAGCGGTGAGCTGCGCGTTGTTGGGTATGTCATTGATCGTTCTCCGACCCATTAGAAAAGACCTACCACGCCCTTGACCTTACCATGGTGGGAAGCCCCATATCTGTCCCGAACACGCGACGGAGCGACAATCATGAATATTGGAGAAGCCTCCAGCCAGTCCGGCGTCACGGCAAAGATGATCCGCTATTACGAGCAGATCGGGCTGATCCCGCGGGCAGAGCGGACGCCGGCAGGGTATCGGGATTACACGGATGCTGACGTCCACATGCTGCGGTTCATTGCGCGGGCGCGGGATCTGGGCTTCTCGATCGCCGGGATCACCGATTTGCTGGACCTGTGGCGAAACAAGGACCGGCGCAGCGCCGATGTGAAAGCGCTGGCACAGGCGCGGGCCCAGGATCTCCGCCAAAAGATCGCGCACCTCCAGGATATGGCCGGAACGCTGGAGGAACTGGCGCGATCCTGCGCCGGAAACGAGCGCCCGGATTGTCCCATCCTGCAGGACCTGGGATCACAAACCGCTCCGACGCAAGGCAACCGTAAGCATCAGAACAAAAACAGCACCGCTATTCAGGAAAGGATCACATCATGATCAACAGGCGTATCTTCATCGGAACCTTGGCAGCAGCTCTTGCTCCGGCAGGCGCTGTGCTGGGCGCCTTGCCCACGCCGGAAAACACACTAATCGCAGTGGTTCGCTCCCCCGAATGCGGATGTTGCGGCGCGTGGATCGATCACCTGCGGGAAGCCGGGTTCACGGTCGAGGAAACCCTGTCCGATAATGTCGACGCCTTCAAGGATCAGCACGCCGTGCCCCAGCCTCTCCGGTCCTGCCACACCGCCCTTGTCGAGGGCTATGTGATCGAGGGCCATGTGCCGGCAGATGCTATCCGCACCCTGCTGGATCAAAAGCCCGAGGCGGTCGGCCTGGCAGTTCCGGGAATGCCGATCGGCTCGCCCGGCATGGAAATGGGCGATCAGACGGAGCCATTCGAGGTCATCCTCTGGAACGCGTCTGGTACTGACGTCTTTGCAAGATATTGAGGATTCCAATGGCAAACGCAGCGTCTAAAACCGCGACCCTCCACAGGATGGTCATGGCCAAGCACATGTGCCCCTATGGCCTTAAATCGCTCGATCTGCTCAAGCGCGAGGGCTACCGCGTCGAGGACCATCACCTGACAACCCGCGCCGAGGTTGATGCCTTCAAGGAGCAGAATGGCGTTCAGACCACCCCGCAAACCTTCATCGAAGGCCAGCGAATTGGTGGCTATGACGACCTGCGCCGCCATTTCGGGAAGGCCGTCCGCGAAAAGACCGCGACCACCTACCGCCCGGTAATCGCGCTGTTTGCGATGGCCGCCGCCATGGCCCTGGCCACGAGCTGGGCCGCGTTCGGTCAGCTTATCACCGTCGCCGCAGCGGAATGGTTGGTGGCCTTCGCCATGTGTCTGCTGGCCCTGCAGAAGCTGAAGGACGTTGAAAGCTTCGCCACGATGTTCCTGAACTATGACCTGCTGGCGCAGAGATGGGTCCCCTATGGCTACGTCTATCCCTTCGCCGAGGGGCTAGCGGGGGTGCTGATGGTGGCCGGCGCGTTGATGTGGCTGTCGATCCCGGTGGCGCTGTTCATCGGTACGATCGGCGCGGTTTCCGTTTACAAGGCAGTTTATATCGACAAGCGCGAACTGAAGTGCGCCTGCGTCGGCGGCGACAGCAACGTGCCCTTGGGCTTCGTCTCGCTGACCGAGAACCTGATGATGATCGCCATGGCCGTCTGGATGCTGATCAAGGTCACCATACTGGCGCGTTAATGACGCTGCCTTTCAGATAGCTGCGCTCCAAAGCAAACCAGGTTGCCAGAACGAAAGCTCACTCCAGTGCGCCGGAGCGGAAGGTTCCATTTCTGGTGTGGAACCATCTTCTGCACAAACTTATGGGTTTTAGATAAAATTCTTATAACAACGGAAACAAATAAGGGGATCGAAAGAAAAACACCGCGATATTCTTGGGCGCTGGTTTGGCGCTCATGCTTTCTCTTTGGCTTTTAAGAGGCCAAGAGACCGTTGACGACCTCGCTTGGATGCTCGCGATGATCCCCCACCATTCAAATCGCTATCCTGACCAGCGAACGCGCAGATATTTTGTGTCCCAAGGTGCGGTCGCTCGCAGTTGTGATCACTGAGGCGCAGAGTAATGAGATTGCGGAAATGAAAAGCTATATTGCTGACATTGGGGAGAACGGTGACGCACCAGCAGGCACCCCCCGCGCCGAAGCCGACTGACGTTGTCACGGATAATGCCTGTGCAAGGCAGATGTGGGCACACAAAATGATCTTAAAAATCAAGAGCAAGGAAGTTAATGGTTTCAATTAAGGGCATCTTAAGCGGCAATATCAAGAGGTAGGTTGGCAAGACATGGACCACGATCATCACCACGCGAAGAGCGACATTCCGGCAGGAGCCGAGACGGCAAAGGATCCGGTCTGCGGGATGACAGTTGCGGTCGAGCCGGACGGCCGCCAAGCAACGTTCGAAGACAAGACTTTTCATTTTTGCTCGGAAAAATGCCAGTCCAAATTCAAGGCGGATCCGTGGTTCTACGCCTCCGGCCGCGCTGCTGGACAGAACAAGGCAGCTCCGGTCAACACCCAATATACCTGTCCAATGCACCCGGAGATTGTCCGCGATGTGCCAGGTGACTGTCCAATCTGCGGCATGGCGCTCGAACCGATGCTGCCTTCAGACGAGCCAAGTGAAGAACTGACCGACTTCACACGCCGAATGTGGATCTCTGCCGCTGCTGCGGTGCCGCTTGTCATCCTGACAATGGGTGAGCTAGTCGCTCTGCCGGTTCGGGACTGGATTGGTCATCAGGTCGCAAGCTATCTAGAATTCGCCCTGGCGACGCCAATCATCCTCTGGGCGGCCTTGCCGTTCTTCAAACGAGGTTGGGATTCACTTGTGAACCGATCGCCGAACATGTGGACGTTGATCAGCCTGGGCGTTGGTGCAGCCTACCTGTATTCGCTCGTCGCGACCTTCCTACCCGGTGTATTTCCCGATGCTTACCGAATGGGTCATGGCGTAGGCACATACTTTGAGGCGGCGGTGGTGATCGTGGCATTGGTTTTCGTGGGTCAGGTTCTGGAATTGCGGGCACGCGAACGCACCGGGGATGCCATTCGAGCGCTGCTGGACCTCGCCCCAAAGACCGCGCGGCGTATCCTGCCGGATGGCTCAGAATATGACGCGCCCTTGGAAAACATCATGGAAGGTGACCGGCTCCGCGTGCGCCCCGGTGACGCGGTGCCAGTGGACGGCACGGTGATCGAAGGCCGCTCATCCTTGGACGAGAGCATGCTGACGGGCGAGTCAATGCCGGTCGAAAAGAGTCCGGGCGATACGGTAACCGGGGCCACGATTAACAAGAACGGCAGCCTCGTGATCGAAGCGGGAAAGGTCGGCGCCGACACCGTTCTTGCGCAAATCGTGGCGATGGTTTCGAACGCCCGGCGATCTCGCGCCCCGATCCAGGGGATGGCCGATCGGGTTTCGGCGGTGTTCGTGCCGACGGTGGTCGGGATCGCAATCTTGGCCTTCGTCGTTTGGCTGATTTTCGGCCCCGAGCCCTCGCTGGCCTTTGCCATTGCCTCGGCCGTGTCGGTCCTAATCATCGCTTGCCCCTGCGCCCTTGGGTTGGCCACTCCGATTTCGATCACCACCGCGGCGGGGCGGGGCGCACAGGCAGGCGTGTTGATCAAGGATGCCGAGGCGCTCGAGCGGATGGCGGGGGTCGATACCCTGATTGTCGACAAGACCGGCACGCTGACCATGGGCAAGCCAAAGCTGACGGATACTGCGGTACTCGGGGATGTGGCCGAAGCGGACTTGCTGTCACTGGCGGCAGCGCTTGAGCGCGGCTCGGAACACCCGCTGGCGGAAGCGATCGTCGAAGGCGCCGAAGCACAGGGTGCGATGCGGCAAGAGGCGGTGGATTTTGAGGCCGTCACTGGCAAAGGAGTGCGCGGCACGGTTGGCGGACGCACAGTGGCGCTTGGCAATGCGGCCATGATGCAGGAGATGGGACTGGATACGGGCGCGGCCGAAGCGAAAGCAGACACTCTGCGCGCCGAGGGCAAGACGGCGATGTTCATCGCGGTCGATGGAGTGCTTACCGGCATCGTGGCGGTCGCCGACCCGATCAAAGACTCGACCGCGCAGGCCATCCGCGAACTGCACGCTCAGGGGCTGCGCGTCATCATGGCGACGGGTGACAACGTGCGGACAGCACAGGCGGTGGCGAGCAAGCTGGGCATCGACGAAGTGCGCGCGGGCGTTCTTCCGGAAGCCAAAAAAGAGCTGATCGACCAGCTGCGCCGCAACGGCCACAAGATCGCCATGGCGGGTGATGGCGTGAACGACGCGCCTGCGCTGGCCGCTGCCGATGTCGGCATCGCAATGGGTACGGGCGCGGACGTGGCCATGGAAAGCGCTGGAATAACCCTTCTGGGCGGCGACCTGATGGGTATCGTCCGGGCACGCAAGCTGGCGCGGGCGACGTTGCGCAACATCAAGCAGAACCTGTTCTTCGCCTTCGCCTACAATGGACTTGGCGTGCCGATCGCAGCGGGTCTGCTGTACCCCGTCACCGGCCTTCTGCTCTCGCCAATGATCGCAGCGGCGGCGATGAGCCTGTCCTCCGTCTCGGTTATTGCCAACGCCCTCCGCCTGCGGCGAGTCACTCTGTAAGGAAACAAAAAGGAAGACGTTCAATAACCGTAACCGACCGGTTGAGGCCGCCTGCCTGACGAAGGCTGGGCGAGCTAAGACACGTGCATAAAGACGTCGTTATGCACGTGTCTTATCGGGAGAGGCCATGCTGGGTGAGATTTTAGGTGTCGAACGGCGCCGTCGCTGGAATGACGATGAGAAGCTCGAGATCGTGCTGGAGGTCGGCATCGGCGGGGCCTCGGTCACGCAGGTTGCCCAACGGCACGAGCTCACGCGGTCGCAGGTCTATGGCTGGCGCCGTGAGCTGAAGAAGAAGGGGCTGTGGTCGCCGGATCGGGGCGCGCTTTTCCTGCCAGTGGATTTCGGCTCGCTGCCTGATCCGGCACATCCCCCAGCACCCTCTCGACCGGTCCTGATCGAATTGCGGTTAGCCAACGGTCGTTGCCTTCGGTTCGACAGCAGCATGGATGGCCAGGCGCTGACCCGGTTGATCCGGGCCGTGGAAGCGGCATGATCGGTCCTGGCACCGGGGTCCGGGTCTATCTGGCGTGCGGCGCGACCGACATGCGGAAGGGAATTGCCGGTCTCTCAGCTCTGGCCCAGGATGTGCTGCGCCAGAAACCGACCAGCGGCGCGGTCTTCGCGTTCCGTGGCCGCCAAGGTGACCGGCTGAAGCTGCTCTACTGGGATGGCCAGGGCTTCTGCCTCTATTACAAGGTCCTCGAGCGCGGGCGCTTCCCTTGGCCGAACAGCGAGGCCGGGGTCGCGCGGCTGACCTCCGCCCAGCTGGCGATGCTCTGGGAGGGGATCGACTGGCGGCGACCGGACTGGGGCGCTCCCCCAGCTCGGGTCGGGTAGATCATCTAACTGAATCCACTTGTTTTATTGGCCTCTCATGCCGGCGCATGGTATCAGTCGGCATGTCTGATGATGCCGACATTCTCACTGACGACTCCGCGGTCCTGAAGGCGATGATCGCCGTGCTTCAGGCGGAGAATGCGCGCATGTCGGCCACTCTTCAGGCCCACGATCAGCTGGTTCAGGCCTTGCGCCTGCGGATTGCCAAACTCCAGAAGCAGGCCTTCGGCAAAACCTCGGAAAAGATCGAGCGCGAGATCGCCCAGCTGGAGCTGGCGCTGGAGGATCTGCTGGTCGCAGCCGCCGAACAGCGCGACGGGCCGATCGAGGACGATGAGCCTGCCGCGACCGATGCTCCTGTTGCCGAGGCAAAGCCGCGACGCCGTCCGCGCGTGTCGGACGCAACGCCCCGCGAACGGCGTGAGCTCGACCCTGGCACCTGTTGCCCCGACTGTGGAGGTGAGCTGCGAGTGGTGGGCGAGGACGTCAGCGAGCTTCTCGACCTGGTCGCGGCGCAGATGAAGGTCATCCAAATCGCGCGGGTGAAGAAGTCCTGCCGCCGGTGCGAGAAGATGGTGCAGCCTGCGGCCCCGAGCCGTCCGATCACGGGCAGCATGGCCGGTCCGGGGCTGCTGGCCCAGATCCTCGTCTCGAAGTTCGACGACCACCTCCCGCTCTACCGTCAGAGCGAGATCTACGCCCGTATGGGGGCCGATATTCCGGACAGCACGCTGCTGGACTGGTGCGGACGCGCCATGAAGGTGCTCGCCCCTGTCATTGAACGGATTGAGGCCGAGGTGATGGCCGCGCCGGTGCTGCATGCGGACGATACTCCGATCCGCGTGCTGGACCGGTCACGCCGGGACCGCGGCCTCGGCAAAGGGGTCAAGCAGGGTCGTGTCTGGGCCTATGTCTCGGACCAACGACCTTGGGCCGGCACCGCACCACCCGGCGTCGTTTACCGCTTCTCCCCGGATCGAAAGGGAGAGCATCCGCAGCGCCACCTGCAAGGCAGCGGCGGCATCCTGCAAGCGGATGCCTATGCCGGCTTCAACCCGTTCTACGCCCCGCGCGCGGACGGCAGCAGTCAGTTCTGCGAGGCCGCGTGTTGGGCGCACCTGAGGCGCGACTTCCATGATGTCTGGGAGGGCAGGAGGTCCGAGATCGCGCGGGAGGCCCTCGACCGGATCGGCAAGCTCTACGACATCGAGCGCGAGATCGCCGGTCAGTCCGCCGAACTGCGACAGGCGGCGCGCCAGGCGCACTCCCGCCCCATGGTCGATGCCTTCAAGGCATGGGCCGAGGCCCAGCTGCTGCTCATTCCGGGCAAGAGCGATCTCGCCAGGGCCTTCCGTTACGGCCTCAGCCGCTGGCCCTCCTTCGAGCTCTTCCTCGAAGACGGCCGCGTTGGCATCGACAACAACCCGGCCGAGCGCGCCATGCGCCCGATCGGCATCGGTCGGAAGAACTGGCTCTTTGCAGGCTCGGACAGCGGTGGCGAGACACTGGCCCGGGCCATGACCCTGATCGAAACCGCCAAGATGAACGGGCTCGATCCGCAGGCGTGGTTGGCCGACATCCTCGACCGCATCCACGATCACAAGATCAACCGGCTTGACGAGCTGCTGCCGTGGCAGTGGAATGCAGCTTGCCCATGATGAGCGTCCTCGCCTCTGTCGGCATCTATGCGCTGGCTGCTCTTGCCGAGATCGCAGGATGCTTCGCGTTCTGGGCCTGGCTGCGTCTTGGCCGCTCTGCCCTCTGGCTTATTCCGGGCGCCATCTCCCTTGCCCTGTTCGCATACTTGCTGACGCGGGTTGAGGTCGAGTTTGCCGGTCGTGCATATGCAGCCTATGGCGGCATATACATCGCAGCATCCATCGCCTGGCTTTGGGCCGTGGAGGGGCAGATCCCGACCCGATGGGATACCATCGGCGCAATCTTTTGCCTGACCGGCATGGCGATCATCTTGGTCGCCCCGATGCTTCAGAAGTGACCTGCGGTCTCAATCGGGCGGTTACCAATAACCCGACAGACACTCGTTATCACCGAGGGACCGACGGGGGCAGGTCAAGTCGGTCACCACTAACACTGGGCGCCTTTTTCCTTAAACTTGTCGCACCAGTCTTTAGCCGGCCCCGCAGTCATAAAATCCGCGGTAGCCGACTTCCAATCCCCGATCGAGCCGGAGGATGAGCTCGGCGTTCTGGCGCCAGTCCGCTTCGTCGCCGAGCGGCCTTACCGAAATGGTCGTGCCCGACGCCGAGAAATCCGCGGCCCCGTTCCGTGCCTCACCGTCCGCATCAAGATTGATCAGGACTCCGTTGAGTTTCATGGCCGCCCCGCTGCCGTCCTCCGCAACCCAGAGTACGGGATCGGTCTCCGGACTGCGATTGAAAGTGCAACGGTCTGCAGCAGAAAGCACTCGCTCCGCCTCGGCTTCCGGCATGGGTGCGAGATCAAGAGTGGAGATCAGCGTGTTCGAAAGGGCGTCCTGCACAGTGCCCGGCTCGGCAGCCGGATCCTGATAGATGCTCTCCACAACATTGCCGTCCGACACTTCGCTGATGAGATACCGCATTTCCGCTATCTCGCGCCGCTGCGCTTCGATGATTTCATCGGCAAGCTTGCGAACGCGCGGGTCACGGATTTGCGCTCGCTCAGACGTCATGATCGCGATTGAGTGATGCGGGATCATCGCGCGCATGTAGCTCGGACCCGAAACGGTGACCTGGCTACGAACGAGCCAGAGCGAGAGCGCGAAGACAACTACCGATCCGACGAAAATCGCGATGTTGAGCATCTTGTTGGAATACATGCCCAGCATGTAGGCCAGCATGATAACGGCCATGGTGGCACCCATCATAATGGCCATGTAGGTACGCGTTTCGGAGAAGAAGACATGCTCCCAGGCATAGGTGTTCAGGTACATCAGGACGAACATCACCACCGTCGAGGTGAGGATCATCAGGCCGAAGCGGATATAGGACATGGATATTCTTCTCCTCAGTTTGCGGCTGCGCCTGGCTCGGCCTCGTTACCGTCTGTCGTCTCTGCGGAACCTGCCGCGGCGGCGGGAGCAGCTTCTGCATCAGACGCGCCGCCGCCGCTGGTCAGCGTGCGGTAGTCCTCGGAGGAAAGGCCTGGCATCTGCGTCACGAAGGCGGTCAGCGCCACGATCCCCTCTGGTCCATGGTGGGTGCCGAAGGCCGGCATCCCGCTCATCTTGATGCCGTTCTCCACAATCCAGTAGATCTCCTCTGCGCTCCACTCGGCGGCCGCTTCCATAAGATGCGGCGGCTCGGGCCGCATTCCTCGCGACCACTCCGTCGGGTCCTGGCCCGGCGCCCCATGGCAGTAAACACAGCTTTCAGCATAATGATGCGCGCCCTGTGCCACCAACTCGTCCGAGAAAGTTTCCGGAAGCTCCACGTCGCCAGAACGGCGCTCGACGGAGCGGCGCATCGTGGTGTCGAGCGTCCATCTCACGGCGTCGGCATGCTGATCTGAGGCGGCGACATTGTACGCGCCTGTGTAGGCAACAGTCAGCCACATGGCGATTGCGATCAGTGCCGTCCCAACGACACCCAGCATCAATCCGGCCCCGAACTTCTTCGTCATGTGCCTCTCCTGTCAATATGCTCGGCCTGAGGCCGAGGATTGTATCGAAACTCGCTCAGATACCCCCATGGGGTTCTTTGTCCAAACACGCTTGGGCTGCAGGTGTTCCTGAAACTTTTGGAACTGCATATGGTTTTTGGCTTGAGCCATGAGAGACAAGCGAACTATGAACCAACGTAAACAAGCAGCATTGCACCGGCTTGCCCGCCTTGAGGGCCAGGTCCGCGGCGTCATCAGGATGATCGAAGAAGACCGCTACTGCGTTGATATTCTCAATCAGACTCTCGCCATCCGTTCGGCCTTGGCTCAGGTGGAAGTCCTCATCCTGCAGGATCATGCCGACGAATGCGTCGAAAGAGCCATCGCCTCGAATGACGCTGATGCACAACGCGAGAAATTCCGCGAGCTGGTGAGCATTTTTGAAAGGGTCTGCAGGTAATAATGCACGTCCTCCGGTCGGCGCCGCCTGTCCTTGGTCATGCGCTGGAACATTACCCCCCTCCTGTATGTTCAACCGACCCGAAACCTAATCGGAAGGAAATGACATGCACGTCCGCGAAATGATCAGCACCCATCCTCATGTTCAGGGCAGCACAGCCGACCGGCTCATCCAATTCATTGAAGAAGCATACGGCTGCGCACAGACCTGCACGTCCTGCGCTGACGCGTGCCTGGCTGAAGATATGGTGGCCGAGCTCCGGCAGTGCATCCGGCTGAACTTGGATTGCGCCGACATCTGTGCGGCAGCCGGAGCGATGGCGTCCAGGCGAACTGGATCGAATGTTGAGGTTCTTCGAGCAGTGATCCAGGCATGCAGTGAAGCGTGCCGCCGGTGTGGCGAAGAATGCCAGGGTCACGCCGAGAAGCACGAGCACTGCCGGATCTGCGCCGAGGCCTGCAAACGTTGCGCTGAGGCCTGCCAAGCTGCGCTGCACGAGGTCCAGTAAATCTGGATAAAGGCGGGCCGTCTGCTGCAGCTAAAAACAACTCGGCGATGCTGGCGGTCTGCTTGAAGGTGGCCTTTGGTTTAAGAACCTCAAAGCGATTATGTTGCATAAATCCGTTTATGTGGTATTATAATACCTTTATGCGACAGGTCTCCCTGCCCCGCTGAGGCATCGTTGCAGGCTGCCAGGCAGATGCCGCAGAAGCTCACAGGCGCCGGTCGCTCCAGCAGAGGGCGTCACCGATCTTCATCATTTGGTCCTGTAAGCAACTTGCATGGCTGGACGCTCGCAGCACCATCATGAAGCTGTGATCGAGAAGGCCTGGGCAATTCCAAGGTCACTATGGGAGTTCGAGATACATGATCCAACGCAACCTCGCGATCGCAACGCTTGGCATGTGGATAATAGGCGCTGCTGCACAGGCAGAACCGTTGACAGATCGCATGCAGATCCAGGTCTGGCCGGATACGCCCGTGGGGTCCGCCACCTTCGAAGAGCCGCAGGAAATCCGCGAGCGGTCGGAAGACCCTGCCGTGAAGGATCGGGCAGCATTCAACATCACCACGCCCGACCTCATGGTCTACCTACCTGAGAACCCCAATGGTTCTGCCATGCTGGTGACACCGGGCGGCGCTTATGCGCGCGTTGTCTATGACAAGGAGGCTGATGAGATCGCGCCAGCCCTGAACGAAGCCGGGATCACGGTGTTCCGACTGCTTTACCGGCTTCCGGGTGGCGGGCAGGCAACCAATGCGCCGATCGCAGACGCGCAGAGGGCAATGCGTCTGATCCGCACCAATGCGGATGAATGGGGCTTGGATGCCTCGCGCGTGGGCGTGTTGGGGTTCTCGGCCGGCGGGCACTTGGCAGCATGGCTTGCAGCCGCGCCCACCCTCGACGCCTACGAGCCTGTCGACGAGACGGATACGGCCTCGGCCCGCCCCGACTTCCTCGCTCTCGGATATCCCGTGATCAGCATGGAGGAGGGCATCACCCACCCGCAGTCGCGTGAGGAGCTGCTGGGCACCGCACCTGATGATGCTACGGTTAACGCCCACTCGATCGACAAGCTGGTCACCGCCGAGATGCCGCCAACCTTCATCTTCGGAGCCAATGACGACGACGCGGTCATTCCGGAAAACACCTTCCGCCTTGTGGCTGCTTTAAGGGAGGCTGGCGTCCCGGTCGAGTTGCACCAGTTCGAACAAGGTGGACACGGCTTCTCGCTCCGCATGGTCCGCGACATGCCGGCGGAGACATGGCCTGATCTCCTGGTGGAGTGGCTCGGATCCAAGGGGATGCTCGACTGAACCTGGCGCGGCAAGATGGAGGAGCCTCTGTCCGCCCTTAGGCTCAATCTCCCATGGGTGCTAAGCGTACGCTACCTTGAAAGGGGGCCATTGCGTCGGCGGCCCCCGCTCCTCGCCCTCCAGATGGGAGCGGGTGGTTTTGCCGAAGCCAGCAACCGCCAATGCGGCGCGCAGGCAGTTACAAAAGAGTCCTTCAGCGACATTTGCACTGGCCGCAGCGAATGCAGGTGCAGCGTGAGCGCACGGCTCTTAGCTGCCATTCGACGAGCCGACGGATCATGGTCGTTTCCGGCCAAAGACATTCCCGCGCGTTCTTCGTGATGGTACTCTGTCTGGGCCGCGGGTCAGTAGTGCGCCAAGCGCCAGTCCCGCGGCAAGCGCCCCGAAAGTTCCCGCGACCGACCTTGCAGGAAGCGCAAGGTGCCAGCCCGGCGACAGGCGGCGGGGCACCACGCCATAGTCAATCACCCCAGCAGTGATGCCCGTCGCCGCTGCGCCTCGGACGATGTCCACCGTCGACGTTTCGCGACGTGTAGCGAGCCACCACGCAAGCGGCACTGCCCAGAAGATCGAGGCCTCGTGATTGATCGCCGCCCCCACTCCCGTATGCGAAAGGTCGGCTTCTTCGACTGCCCCCGCCGCCGGGCCAAACACGATGTGGCTGGACGCGTTGATCGGCGCGAGTGCGCTGCGCCCCGCGCTTCGCCCGAAGATGGCCAAGGCGCCGTGCACGGCGAGGCTTGCTATACTCCCCATTGCCACCGCGCGAAAAGCAATCGGGTCTCGGGTCCGCCTCGTGCGCGGCGCTAGGTTGCCTCGTTTATTCATGTGCCCTCCTTCCTCGAAGTGCATGAGCAGTTCGGCGATCTGCGCGCTGAACCGGGCTCGCAGGAATGGAACACGCGCGGCATGCCGACGTTCCCAAGCGCTTCGGGAATACGCACGCAATTTGCGACCTGCCTCTGGCTTTCAGTGTCAGCCCCGAAACGATGCCTGAGAATGTCTATGCAGAGCGAAGCCGGCCTCGTGATGTGCTAACAGGTGATGGCGGCCGCGGGCTACGCTGTGGAGTGCATGAGGACACATCCGGCCCATAGAGGACGGCCTAGCACGTCGCAGATGCTGCGAGTGCGAACGGTATTCGCAGGGGAGCAGCCACCGGCAGAACGGTCCCGCATAGCGCCCGCCATTGTCGCTACCAAGTGCCGACAAGAAGAGCCCAAAAATTAAAAATGCTGCAACTGGCACCAGCGGCCAAAACGCGGGGCTTTCGGCCGTTGGGTGTTTCGTTCCAGAGACCATTCGCAGGCGCAGCATCGGTGACGTACAGGGCGGAGAGCAGTCTAACGGCAGCGCAGCAGGGCATGTGCATCATCAAGTTGAAGCAGACACTAACGTGCCCGGACGCCGTAGCGCCCGGGCATTGCCATGAGTCAGGTTCGGGACGTTCTACTCCGCCGCGGGGCGGACGGCCGTTACCTCCAACTCAACGAGCCAAGCCGGATTCACCAACGCGTCGACCACCATTGCAGAGCGCACAGGCAGATTCGGCTGCTCCTCGGTGCCGAAGAACTGGCTGTATCCGGCCATGAAGCCCTCGAAGTCTACGGCTTCGCCTTCGGGAGCGACCAGGAACGCCTGCATCTTGATGATGTCGCCGACTTCCATGCCCAGACCCTCGAGCTGGTCCTTGATGCGGTTCATGACGCTGACCGTTTGCTCCTCCGTGGTTCCGTAAGCTTCAACGCTGTTGCGGTCGGCGTCCTCGTTGATCACGGCAGGAACCGTCCCGCTCAGATAGACCGTCGTCATGCCCGCCGGGACCTCGACCGCCTGCAAGATTGGAAAGTCTGAGTTCGGGATCGGATGTCGGGTGAGCTCCTGTGCAGCTGCAGGAACGGCCAGCATCGTCAGGGCGAAGGCGGCAAGTTTGAACGTCATCAATTGTCCTTTCATTGGGCTTCACCGAGCATCAGAAACGCGCTCTGGCGTGGCAGGGTCCTCGGAATAGTCGTTGCCGAAAGACGTGCGGATGTAGTTCACAACATCCGCAACTTGTGTGTCATCCAGAATGCCGCCGATCGGAGGCATAGCCTTCTGACCATTCAGAATGATGTAGATCGGGTAGTCCGGGGTCAGCAGGTTCTCGTTGCCTGCGAGTGCAGGATATTCACCTGCCCCCTCAGCGCCCTCACCATCTGGCATGTGACAGCCGGCACAGACGGCGTCGTAGACGTCCCTGCCGCCCGACTGCGCCAGGCGCGCGGGATCTTCAAACCAGCCTGCGCGCTGGCTCATATCAACTTCGCCAGCCTCTTGAGCCGCATCGACCTCGACTTCCTCCTGAATTGCGTTGGCTGAACCGGTTTCCTGGGCGCCGGCCGAGATGGACAAAGCAGCCAGGGCCGCCAGGGGAAACAGCAGATGTTTCATGATAACCTCTATGCTTCAGTGACGGTGGCATGAAGACGCTGCACTGCGTCCAGGGCCGACAGGATTGCGCCTTCCATCCACGCGGGAAGATAGGAGATATGTTCACCGGCCATCAGCGTGCGGCCGTCCATCACCGTTGCATCCATGTAGTCGGCATCCCGATCCTTCCAGATGCCATAGCAGCCCAGCACCCATGGCACCCGATGCCACCCCACCGCTACGCCTGAGACGAATTCGTCGCGATATTGCGGGTGGATCTGGCTGCCGTAGGCCAGCACGGTTTCCACACGCTCTGGAGGTGACATCGCGTTGAACTGATACGAAGCCGCTCCCCAGCTATAGGCGCCAAGAAGGACTGCGGGGCCGTCACTGAAGAAGTCCGTGGAAGGATAGGAGATGAGCGAGATAGGAAGGTTGGTGTAGCTGATGCCGCCATAGATGTTCTCGTCCTGCTCCCAGAACCGGCGCTTGAACTCGATCCCGCATTTGAAGGACGAGGCGTAATACATGCTGTCGATGATCCCCGACATGCGCGACGAAAAATCGTGATCGACCTGTCCCAGTATCGAGAACGGGATGGTGCAGATGCAGTAATCTGCCGTCTCCGTCTGCTCGTCGCCGCCGCTCGACGGCATCCACGTGACGGTCACCGTATCCCCCTCATGCCGAATGCGGGTCACCTTTGCGTTGTAGGTGACAAGGCCATCCACCTCGCGCGCGAAGGCCTCGGCGATCTTGTCCATCCCGCCAACTGGCTGGAAGATCGTCGACTGCATGTGCAGGTCGTCGCCCGCTGTCAGGTTGCGCCAGAGGTTGGATTGGAGGATGTCAGAAAGAGAGATCACCTCGGAGGGCTCCGGCTTGCCTGTCGTCCCTCCGCCTTCTGGGGAGGCCCAGCCACGGAAAGCGGAGGACTGCTCACCGGTGGTATATTCCATGTTGTCCGTGAGTGCGCCGTAACGCTTCAAGGCATCACGTAGCAGTCCTGCATCCGCTTCCGTGACCTCTGCGTCCAAGGCGCCCTGATCGACGACCTTTGCCAGGAGTTCGGCAACGTGTCCGCGGAAGTCCGTTGATATCTCCCGGAACCGTTGTGGTTTCCCGTCGAAAGCGTTCGAGTTGTGCAGGTAGGCGCTGTAGTTGACCTGAATGAAGGGCTCAAGTTTGACACCGAAGCGCTTGCAGTAATCCAATACAGCGTAGTGGTCGGAGGGAATCCGCCACGGGCCGGGATTGAGGTAATTTCCTTCGGAGAAGGTGACCTCCTGCGTCTCACCGCCAAGCTCGGTGTAAGTATCTCCGCCGCGGAGGCTCCAGCACCGCCCACCCGCCTTTTCGCGAAACTCCAGCACCTTCACTTGGTAGCCTGCACGGCCTAGCTCGTAAGCAGCCGTCATGCCGGCGAGGCCCGCGCCCAGGATCAAGACACGCGTGCCGTTGCCGTCCCCTTGCAGCTCGAGCCGTCCATCGTAGGTAGACGCTTGAGCCAACCCAAGCGCACCCATCGCGCCATACATGGCGCTTGCCCCCGCCACTGTGCCGATCATCGACAGCAGTGAACGGCGAGACATACCTTCTGGGTTAAAAGTCATTCCTGTCCTCTCCAGCTAAACCGCTCGGCTGAGGAGCTCGTGGCGGTTGAATGAGAAACTCATCGGAATTGCTTGGGGAGGAAACCGACCCTGACGTCGATACGACCGAAAGCCCGACCGATGTCTAACTTTTGCGCATCGTGCAACATCTGGCAACCAAAATGTCGAAACTGTAGGCAGACGTTTAGGAACAGTGTATTGGCCGTGTGCCTAAACGGCGCGGCGGCACAACAATTAATCATGTGGGGGCCGTGCCGCCGACGCTATTCAGGATGTCAATGCGGCGCGAGCGGCTTGATCTATGGGTTGCGTAGCCTCGACCTAGCCTGAGGGCGCCGGTCCCGCGCCGGATGAACTCACTTTAACATGAAGAGCCCATTGCCGTCGGTCAAAAGCCTTGAGGGCGACGCCCAAACCGGTCATTTGTGCGGGCTGCAGCATCTCCCTCACATTGCCTCCTGCGGCATCCTATGCCAGAGGAGCTTCATTGCAGCCTGTGCAAAAGGCCGCTCTGTCGGCATCGGTGGATTTCGCATGATCGAATTTCTTCGAAGCAATATCCGCTGGCTCTGCGCCGGCCTGCTTCTGACGTTTACATCCGCCTTCGGGCAAACTTGGTTCATCTCGCTCTTTGCCGTGTTCATCAAGAATGAACACGGATTGACCGATGGCAGTTGGGGCAGCCTTTACACCGTTGCCACCCTGTCTGCCGCGGCATTGATGTTCTGGCGCGGCTCTTTGGCCGACAGCGTCCCGCTGTCGCGCTTGGCGCCGTCAGTGGCGCTCATCTTCGCTGCCGCCGCCATCGCCATGGCTTGGGCACCCTCGCTGCCGGTCCTTGGGATGGCCCTGTTCCTGCTGCGCTTCTGCGGCCAAGGCATGTTCAGCCATATTGCCATGACCGCAATGGGGCGCTGGTTCGAGGCAAGACGTGGACAGGCAGTGTCGATCACCAACCTTGGGCATCCAGCGGGAGAGATCGTCGTGCCGTTGCTGGTGGTCGCTCTCATCGGCGCCATCGGTTGGCGAAGCACCTGGTTGATCGTGGCGGTCATTCTGTGTGTCGGGGTGGCGCCCCTCTTGGCCGTGTTGCTGTCCGAGGGCCGCGCTCCTGTGGCCCATGCGGCGCAGGTGACGCGGCCAGGGCTGATGGGCCGGCAGTGGCGCCGGCGGGACGCAGCACGGCATTGGCTCTTGCCTGCCCTGCTGCCGGTGCTGCTGACGCCCGGCTTCATCGCCACCGTGATCTTCTTTCATCAGGCGCATGTGGCGCAGGTCAAGGGCTGGACCTTGGCCGAAATGGCGCCGGGCTACACGGCCTTCGGCCTGTCAACCGTGATCGCCGCCTTTGCGTCAGGCTGGGCGGCAGACCGGTTCGGAGCGGTCCGCCTCCTGCCGATGCTGCTGCTGCCCATGGGGGTCGGCGTCAGCCTGATCGGCCCGGCCGAGAGTGTAGCCGGATGGTATGTCGCTTTGGCAGTCGTCGGGATCACCCAAGGCACGGCGGGATCCCTCTGGGGCGTCCTGTTCCCCGTTCTCTACGGGACGGCGCATCTGGGGGCGATCCGGTCCCTGGCGACCACGATCATGGTCATCTCCACCGCAATCGGACCTGGCCTGACCGGCATCCTGATCGATGCCGGCGTGGACTTTCCAACGCAGAGCCTGTTTCTCGGCCTGTGGTGCGCGGCAATGGTGGTCCTGTGCTGGATCATCGCCGCGCGGGTCCGGTCTGATCTGGCACCCTGCTGAGGGGTCATCTTGTCGGCATCGTCATGGGTGATCCTCGTCCTGGGGCAGGAAGAACAAAGAGCCACTTGAGGAGCGCCCATTTCTCCATGCCTGCGGCCAAAGCCCACCCCCCGACCAGGCTGACCACGACAGACGCTGTCGCCGTGAAGGCGTAGCTCGTTATTCCTGCCCTCTGAGCAAGTCTCGCGACGACGATGATGAAGATGGCGTGGCTGACATAGAACACGATCGACCTCTGCCCGATCCAGATCAAAGGACGAAAGATGTCCAGCTTCTCCAGTCTCTGCGCCAAGGCCGAGAAGAACAGGAAGCCTGCAAGGGACAGGGCCACCCAATAAGGCCCGAAGTTCAGGTCATGGCGCACCGTCATGAAGGCCGCTCCCGCCACGACGGGCGTGAGAAGCCAGATCAAGGGGGATCTCAGGATGTTTCCAAGGCGGGCGGCATGGCTGGACAGGGCGCTGCCGAGGAAAAACAGCGACATGAGGAAGAGGATCCGTTCGGAGTATTTCTCTCCCTCCGGTGCGATGACGGAGAGCGCGAAGGCAACAGCGGCAATGACGAAGGGATCCACTGGGCGGAGCGGCCTGGCCACCAGGTAGTAGACGAAGATGAAGGCCAGGAACCACAGATGACTGCCGCCGATGTAAACCTGGCGCAGTTGATAAGGGCTGCTGAAGTCTGTTCCTGTCACCACGGCGTAGATCGTCGACCAGACCAGAAACGGCCAAAGGATGGCACGAACTTTTCCAGAGACGTAGGCGGGCGCAGGCTTCGCCAGTGACCTCGGCAAAAGCATGCCAGACAACAGGATCAGGATCGGCATCCGGAAAAGCGTCAGCGTTTCATTGAGGTTCCGCCAGAGCTTGGTGGGCTCGAAGTCGTAGCGCTCGATGAAGGTTATGGAATGAACAGTGATAACGGCCAGAATGGCTGCACCACGTATGATATCCATCCAGAGCAGGCGTGACTGTGCAGAGGCCAACTGCCTTCGAGGCGTGGAGGTAGCATTGGCTTGGGTCATGGCCCGCCTTTTTCCTGTATCTTTGCCAAAGAACTCTTGAAGTGCCGGCGCCGGTTCTCGCCGACGCCGACTGTTCCGTAAGTGAGGTTTCAGCGGTAGAGCAGTACCGGGATCTTGACGGCCTGCACCATTGCTGTGGTCGTAGACCCGATGATCAGGCTGCGAATGCGGGAGTGGCCATAGGCCCGGGAGTGTCTGAAACTCTGTGTATCTGACCGGGCCCATGCGGTTTTCAGATACGGTCAGGCGTCGAAACGCCCGGCGAACATTATGGCCAGCTGATTACGGGCCGCAACCCATTCGCGCACCGCGCGGCCACCCTTTTCGAAGTTGCGGATCGCCAGGAAGATCAGCTTGGTCGCGGCCTCCTCGGTCGGGAATGAGCCCTTGGTTTTCAGCGTCTTCCGTAACACCCGGTTCAACGATTCCACGGCGTTTGTGGTGTAGATGATCTTCCGGATCGCGGCACTGAAGGCAAAGAACGGGATCACCTCCGCCCAGGCCCGGCGCCAGGCTGGGGCGATGGAAGGGTATTTCCCGGCCCATTTCTCCTCGAACCCATCGAGCTGTCGGGCGGCCTCCTCGGCCGTTGGGGCCTGGTAGATCGGGCGCAGATCGGCGGCCACGGTCTTGCGGTCCTTCCAGCTGCAGAAGTTCATGGAATGTCTGATCAGGTGAACGATGCAGGTCTGAACTGTGGTGTCAGGGAAGGCCGCGGTGATGGCCTCTGGGAAGCCCTTCAGGCCGTCCACGACCGCAATCAGGATGTCCTGGACGCCCCGATTGCGCAGTTCGTTCATCACTGACAGCCAGAACTTGGCGCCTTCATTGTCGGCGATCCAGAGCCCGAGGACCTCGCGATCCCCGTCCCGGGTGACGCCCAAGGCGATGTAAACGGCCTTGTTCTTGACCATCCGGCTGTCGGCATCGCGGATCTTGACCCTTAGCGCGTCAAAAATGACGATCGGATACATCCGGTCCAGCGCCCGGTGCTGCCACTCGCGCACCTCGTCCAGAACGGCATCTGTAACGCGGCTGATCAGGTCAGGCGAAACCCGCAGGCCATAGAGATCCTCAAGATGGGCCTGGATGTCGCGCACTGACAGACCGGCGGCATAGAGACCGATGATCTTGTCATCCACCCCATCGATCCGGGTCTGGCCCTTCTTCACCAGCTCCGGCTTGAAACTGCCGTCCCGGTCGCGCGGAACGGATAGCGGCACCTCGCCATCCGAGCCCTCCACGCGCTTGGTTGAAAATCCCGTTGCGGCGGTTGAACTGTTCCTGCGGTGCCTCGGCACCGGCCTCATAGCCCAGATGCGCGGTCAGTTCGGCCCCGAGCATCCGTTCCATCAGCCGGATCTTCAGTTCCTTCATCAGCCCAGCCTCGCCAAGCAGATCGTCAGGCCGCTTGCAGCCCTTCAGCAGCTCGTCCAGCAACTCGTTCGAAATCGTCATCGTCCTTGCTCCTCTCAGGAAGCATGGACCAGATCACGAATACACAGAAGGCCGGACACTCTCACAACAGATCGCCGGGTGGCTGAAGGCGCGAGGTCATCCTGGAGACCCCTCCATGACCATCTCGCACGAGACGATCTATAAAAGCCTGTTCATTCAGGCGCGAGGCGTCCTCAAGAAAGAGCTGCTCGCCCATCTGCGCAGTCGCAGGATCATGCGTCGGGGCCGAACCGCGACAACGGCAGGTCAGACCCGGGGGCAGATCGTCGACGCCGTGTCGATCCGGGACAGGCCAGCAGAAGTCGAGGATCGCGCCATTCCCGGCCACTGGGAAGGCGACTTGTTGAGCGGCTCCAGAAACAGCCACATCGCCACGCTGGTCGAACGCAGCTCGCGCTTTGTCATGCTGGTCAAAGTCGGGGGCAAGGACAGCGACAGTGTCGTCAGCGCCCTGATCTCCCGGGTGCAGCACCTACCGCAGGGCGTCATGGCTTCGTTGACCTGGGACCGGGGGATGGAACTGGCTTATCATCGCAAATTCACCGTCGCGACAGATGTCAGCGTCTACTTCTGTGATCCCAAGAGCCCGTGGCAGCGCGGCAGCAACGAAAATACCAATGGGTTGCTTCGCCAATACTTCCCGAATGGGACGGACCTATCCGTTTACACGCAGCATGATCTTGACCAGGTCGCTTTCCGGCTTAACACAAGGCCACGGAAAACGCTTAGCTTCGAAACGCCGGCTGCTACGTTCGAAAGAGCCGTTGCGCTGACCGGTTGAACCCACCCCGACTTCTTTTTCAGCATCGTCTGCGCCGATGTGGATGAGGATCGGGTGAACCGCACCAGGCGCATCATTGCCGCCCTCACTCCGCATCTTGCGCCGGCCTATGGCGCCGGTGGCGCCAACTGGCACGGAACCCGCACCGGAGGGGCCGTGCTTGTCGTTATCGATAAAATTTGCAGGAGCCAGAGGCGGTTCTGTCGCGCAGACGACATCCCTGCGCCCCGCGATGTTTTAGCTTTTATGGTGCCGTTTCTTGCGCAGGCACGGAAAAGCCTCTGTCAGAAACGACCCCCTGCCCATTTCAGCAGGATGTCCAACGCTACGCCGTTGTACTTTTTATCAGGAGCCTTGTTATGCTGACACGCGATGATCTCACAAATGATTCCGTCGACATTACCGAGAAATGGTGCGCCGCCACTGGTGAGACCGATTGCCAGGCAACGGCGTTCAGGCGAGGAGGTCTGGTCGCCACAGTGATCGTGCGCAGCTCCGACAGCGTCTTCATGTGCCGCAGTGCAGTCGCTGCCATCCTGTCGCCTGACGTTCTCAGCTCGATCGAGACATAGGCCGTGCACCCCAGGAGAAGCTCCGTAGCGTCGCGGATGCGCCCGATGCCTGCGCAACGGGGTCAGACCTGTGGTTGTGAGGGAGGAAGGAAGGTCTGAGAGTGTCTAACGTCAGCGTCCGTGGGACAAATCAGGCAGACTGGGTGACGGAAGGTTTCTCATTGTAGCCCTTATGCGGCGGCGGAGAAGGCTGTCGAGGATATCTGCCGAGCGCCCCGCAAGGTTCATGACGCGGAGGAGAAGATCCGCATTGTGTTGGCTGGATTTCGCGGAGAGGACGGCATCGCCGAGCTGTGCCGCCGCGCAGGACTGAACACCTAAGCTCCATCCAAAGCGCGTCGGGCGGCAGCTAATAAGCTACTGCTCTGGGCCGGCTTCCGGACATTTTCCACATTCGCCAGGACTTCGTCGACCTGCAGCTGCGAGGTCTCGTAGGCAGACGACAGAAAGTACGGGATCCCGTGGGACAGAAGACGCTCCGCGACCGGGGTCACCGGCTGACCTCGGAGGTTCGCGTCGAGAAGGGCAAGATCCGGCCGTCTGCTGTTCAGCAGCCGAAAGGCCATGCTGACGGACCTGGCCGGCCCGAGAACAATATATCCGTGATCTTCGAAAACGCACTGGAGGTCGATCGCGACGATGGGCTCATCCTCGACAATCAGGATGCAGGTCGCAGCATCTGGAGTGGCTTCATCGGGCAATGGGGATCCTGTGACTTGGCAGATGATCGGGCGCTTCCGGCCTATGAGTGACATGGGTCCCACAGCGCCAATGCTCTGTGGCAGCAATGTTCCTAACAGGAGCTGCCAAGGAATGTTCCCATCTACCGGACGCCATATCCCCTGCCTCCGCTCGCGGCCGAGGTCTCTAAAGACTTCCTGTCAGTTTGTAACGGACCCCCTCAGGCGCATACCGCAGTTCGGCATGGCCGTCGAAATAGGATGGCACGACCCGCTCGGTCAGGCGGGCCCCGAAGCCCTTCCTCGACGGCGGGGCCACATCGGGACCGCCCCGCTCCTCCCAGAGAAAGGTAAAGGTCTTGTCCGGCGCCACTTTCCAAAGGATGTGGATCCGGCCCTGCTCGTTAGACAGCGCCCCGTACTTCACCGCGTTAGTCGACAGCTCATGTAGAGCCAATGCCAGCCCCATGATCTGCTGCGCGTTCACCTCGGCGCTGTCTCCCTCGATAATGAACCGATCTCCGCCGTCGCTATGGGGCGCCAGCGCGCCCTCGACGATTTCGTGGATATCGGCCGTATCCCACCTGTGCTCGGTCAGGAAGTCCTGCGCGCGCGCCATGGCCCGGACCCGGTCGGTGACTGATGCCGCGGCCTCTTCCAGCGTGGCGGCAGTCCGCAGGCTCTGGGTCACCACAGCTTGGATCATGGTGAGCGTGTTCTTCATGCGGTGGATAATTTCCCGCTGGATGACCCGCTGCTGGCGTTCCCAGTTCCGCCGCTCCTCCAGCAGGCGTTCCGTCCGGGCGAGCTTGCGCGCGCCATCGAGATGCTGGCCGATCAGTTCGGCGAAAAGCTCCAATGTCGCGATCGTCTGCAAAGATTTCAGCCTCCGGGGGACTGGGTCGATGGCGCAGAGGGTGCCGAAGAAATCCCCATCAGGCAGGTGAATGGGAAAGGAGACGTAGCTTTGGAAACCATACATCAGCGGTGTCTCGTGGGCAGAGTAGCCCTCGTCCTCCGACACGTTCTCGATGATCACCGGCGCCGGTGTCTGGCGGATCTCGTGACAGATGGTTGTCTCCACCGGCAGTTCGTCGCCAGGGGCAAGACCAAAACCGATCTCGTCCCTGGTGGCGCAGGCAATCCAGCGGCCTTCGGTCACGCGTGCGACCGCTGAAAAGCCCATGCCTGTCATCTGGCAGACGACATCCAGGATGGAAGATACCGCAGGAATGGAAGCGATGAGGTCGAGATCCGTTTGAAAGTCATGCGTCGTGCTTGTCATCCTGATCCCCGGCGAAACTCCAAATTCGCAGCATTTGTATAAGGAATCACCGAAAAATAAAGTCGTGGTACTCGACCGAAGACGCGATGACCGGCAGGAGCAGCGAGTTGATCCCGCCCGGCCTTCTCCCGTCACGCCCGGAGATGATTTCCACCCAGAACTGAGCCGGGTTTTCCATCGAGAAGTGAGCCACCTCTGATTATGGATATAGGGTGGCTCTGTTGCACAAACCGGCTGATGGCCAGGGTTCCCCTTTCCCCGGACGGACTTATCCCGCAGCTTCCGTGACGGGTATGCCGAGCGCGGTGTAGCCGTTCAGGACGGCGATGCGGACTTGGAGTTCTGCAACCTGACGATCGAAGTCCCGTGCCATGAGCCGCTGGCCCAGCAGTTTCACACAATGCATCTTCGTCGCGACGCGGCTCCGGCGGTGGTATCCGCTCCATCGTCGCCAGAGCGCGCGGCCAAGGTATTTAGCCGCGCGCAAGGCGTCATTTCGCGCCACGGCTCCGGCGGTGATGGTCTTCCAAGGCTTCGCGTTCTTGCGGGGCGGGATGACGGCATGGGCGCCGCGTTCGGCGATCGCATCATGGCACTTGCGGGTGGCGTAGGCGCCGTCGGCGGTCACCGAACCGATCTCTTCGCCAAGTGGTATCTGGCTGAGCAGATCGGGCAGGACAGGTGCGTCACCAACATGGCTCCCGGTGATCGACAGCGCGGACCTCCAGCGTTTCCTCATCAATCCCGAGATGGATCTTGCGCGAGACCCGCCGCTTGGGGCCGCCATGTTTGCGGGCGTGCTACTCGCCTTCGCCCTCAATCTCGATGCCGGTGCTGTCGATCAGCAGGTGTAGCGGCCCCTCGGACCCGCGATATGGGATGTTGACGGCCAAGGTCTTCTGGCGGCGCGACAGCGTGCTGAAGTCGGGCACTTTCCAGTCAAGCCCGACCAGCCGCAACAGGCTTTCAACGAAGCCTGTCGTCTGACGGAGCGCCATGCCGAACAGCACCTTCATCGAAAGGCAGGTCTGGATGGCGGCCTCGCTGCAGGACCGCTGGCGCCCACGCCCGCTCTGCCTTCGTGCGAAGCCGGAGCCTGGACGGCCCCTCAATCACCTCAAGCCGAGAAACCCCGCCGCCCCTCGAGCCGTCCAAATGGACGCCCACTTTGCCGTTTCGTTCCAAGCCCCAACCTCCAACGCTCATCCGCGTCGAGAATGACCCGTTCAGATCACAAGCGGCAGGAGGGGATCGGCGTCGCGCTTACGACTGTCCCGCCACCGTCGCACGAAACAAGATCCTGCGGGCCACCCGCCATCCAGGCCGCGCCCTCTGGAGAAAATGGGCACGATATCATGTCCGCAGGCGGGTCGAGACCCGCATGAACTGCCTGAAGCTTTTCGGCGAAAGGATCATGTCACGCGGCCCCATCGCCAAACCGCCGAGATCCAGACCCGTATCGCCATCGTGAACAGCTTTTCCGCCTTGGGTCGGGCTGAGATCGAACCTGTCGCCTGAACTCCGCCGGGAACGTCCGATCTGGCGCGCCTGGATGCATCCTGCCCAGACCGGGCTACGGCCGTGGCGCTAGATGGCTGGACTGCAAAAAAACTAGCAACCGGGGAATGGACTAAAAAACCAACCACTCAACTTCCCCGGTTGTTGAGCCATTTATGCTTGGAAGCGATCGAATAGTCAGCTTGTCTCTTTCGGCAGGTTTCCGCTTACAGTCACCTCGGGAGGTGTGGGGCAGTTTTTGGGTGAAGTGCTGATTGAAGTGACCCCCGGAACCTGGTCCCGGGGGCCAGCGCAGTTCAATAGCCCGCCCGATTAGAGGTGGTTAAAGAGGGGGGTAACCAACTCCCGCGACGACCTCCTGCGCGTCCGCTTCACCTGCAGACCTGCTCTCATCGGCCGCTTTTCCATCGGCTTATTGCTGACAGCTTTAAGGATATATTAATTCTGCTGTCCACAACTTAATGTGGTAGATAAGCCTCCGCTGTCCGCTCAAGATTTGAGCGGTTGGGGAACGTCTGGATGCGCTCGTCGCGGCAAACGATGCCGCGTCGCGCGGGGCCGAAATGGAAGGACGTTGCTGGTTGGCGCCTCGTGCTCGGCCACTGCACAATCACGCATCCATCGGAAGAGCCCGTCAGGGCCGCTGGCCATGTAGCACGACAGGCACCCCCAACGGTCGGGGCCCATCGGATCCATTTGATTGCCGCAAGTCTCGCAAGAATCCCCGCCACCTGCCGTCCATCCCTGCAACAATGGCCGACTCCTTCATCTGAACTTGGCGAGTTCAGACATGATGATCCAGGTCGAAGAGGACGTCATCTGTCTTTACGGACAAATGGTCGGCAAAAAGAAGCAGCCCCCGGCCAAAGACCGGGGGCCATACGCAGGTTACTCGGTCAACCCGCCTAGAAAAGGCTGAGTGTGCGCGAAATATACACCCCGAACCCCTGCGTCCTGTTTCTGCCCGGTCCGCTCAAATCCGCCTACCCTAAGCAGAGTAAATCAACTTTGATACAACCCTAGGGATGAAAGTTGCCGCCTGTCCATGCTTTTCTGCAGGATCTGCAGACACAGGGGTCGAGCGGGCGCTGCCTTGGCGGTCAGACGACGACCCTCACAAACCATCGCCTGATACGGTTCGAGTATAGGCTGCGCCGCCGCCGCGTCAGCGTATGCTTTGGGTCAGCTTCTAGGCAGCCTGCCATTTTCTACGGGGGGAAACACTCTCAAGCGCCCAACGCCAAACTTATTTTGTCACCGTGATCCCAAGCCACATGGTGCACAGTTGCGCTCTCCAGCATCCGCAATAAGACTGCTCTGCCAAATGCAACTATAAGGCGATCTTGGTGTTATCTGAGGTAGCCTGCCGCCTGACCCTCTGTGTCGCAGCCAGGATAAGGATGCCCGCCATGTCCGTTTGGATGATCGGCCTCATCACCTATCTCGCTTTCTCAGCGATCATCTTCTTGCTTCTCATGAGCATGCTTATCTTGGGAAAACGCTCCGACCAGCGCTCCTCGACTTTCCCGACGAAGAGGACGCTGAAGCGCCGAAAAAAAACCAGCTCTATCAATTTTGATGGCTCTCTAGACCATCATTCAATTGGCCCCGCTGCCAGGGAAGCACACGGTTCTGCCTTACAGACTCGATCATTTGTACAGCCCCCCAATGACCTCGCTGCCACGAAGCGCGGTCGGAGAAAAGCCGGGCGGTAGGACACACTCCAATTGGCGCGTGTTTTTGATCTGGGGATGAGTCGATGGAACTGGAACGCAAGCAATGCAATCTTTAGTTGAATCAAACCGCCCACAAGAACAGCCCATACTCGGGCAGCATCCGCGCCTCGATAACACAAAGCAGGGAAGTTTCACATGTTCGCCTCCGCCACAACCCGGCCTTCCTCGGGTCTGCGCCGCGCCATCCTGAAAACCGGGGCGATCGTCTCGGCCTTCTTCCTTGCTGCCTGCGATCCGATGGCAGCCACCGACCGGGCCAGCGGGCCCGAGACCGGCCAGCTGATCAACCCGTCCGAACCGGTGCGCGTCGCGCTGCTGGTGCCGGCGGGGACCGGTTCGCAGGACCTGGAATGGCTGTCGCGCAGCCTCAAGAACGCGGCCCGCATGGCGGCGGGCGACGCACAGGGCGCCAGCATCGACCTTCGCATCTATGACACGGCCGCATCGACGGAGACGGCCGTGGCCCAGGCCAACGCCGCCGCCGACGCGGGCGCGCAGATCATCCTGGGGCCGCTGTTCGCCGAGGGCGCGAATGCGGTCGGGAATGCCATGTTGCCGCGCAACATCAACGTGCTGACCTTTTCCAACAACACCCAGATCGCCGGCGGCAACGTGTTCATCCTGGGCAACAGCTTCGAGAACATCGCCGACCGGCTGGTGGGCTATGGCACCCGGCAGGGCAAGCGCAACGTCCTGGTCGTGGCCGAGGATGACGTCGCCGGACAGCTGGGCGGGCGCGCCATCGAGGCGGCGATCGCCCGCAACGGAGCCCGTCTGGCCGGGCGCGTGAACCATCCGGTGTCCATCAGCGGCATCGATGCCGCGGCCCCGCGCATCGCCCAGGCCGCGGCCTCGGGCAATGTGGATGCGGTCTTCATGACCGCCAACTACCATGCCGTGCTGCCCTATCTGACCGAAACCCTGGCCGCGGCAGGCGTCCGATCCCTCAGCCCGCAGATGATGGGCCTGACCCGGTGGGACCAGCCCAACGACCGTCTGCGGATGCCCCAGCTGGCCAAGGGCTGGTTCGCGATCCCCGACCAGAGCCTGCAGCGCCAGTTCGAGGCGCGCTATGCCCAGGCCTATGGCGAGGCGCCCCACCAGCTGGCATCGCTGGCCTATGACGGCGTGGCCGCCATTGCCTCGCTGGCCCGCAACGGGCAGCGCAATGCCCTGACCACCAGCGGCCTGACGCAACGGGCGGGTTTCTCGGGCGTCGGCGGCGTCTTCCGCCTGCAGCGCGACGGCACGGTCCAGCGCAGCCTGGCGGTTGTCACGATCCGCAACCAGCAGCTGGTGATCCTGGACCCCGCGCCGCGCAGCACCCGCGGTTTCGGGTCGTGATGGCGGCCGGGCCTCAATTGAACATGCCTCTGTCGCACATGTCAAAAGCTTGCGGTTTTTGTTATTGTTGAAGATCGGCGACGACTCCAAGTTATCTTCAGATTTCGGGGATGCTATGGGGGATTTTCATAAAATATTCAATTATCTAAATATGGTGAGTGAACAAGCTAGTCGCGACGCTATCTTAACTGGCAAGTCTCGTCGGCGGCCCAGTCACCGGAGCTGAGGTAGTAGACCCATACAACTGAGACGCGGTAACGATGGGCGAATGGGTCATGAGTTCCTTTCCTTTCTCCAAATGTCGGGCATCAGATCGGGTGTAATCAGGTGATCCCTGTCAGCCGCAGGACCAGCCCGGCGAAAGCGCAGATCGCCAGCACGGTGACCGCGCTCAGCTTGAAGCTGAACACGGCGACGCTGGCCACGATGACCAGCGTCAGCGCGGCGACGTCCAAGGTTCCCAAGACCGGCATGTCCAGATCCAGCCCCATCGCGGTCACGGCGCGCAGCTGACTGAACAGCACGTGCAGTCCGAACCACAGTGCCAGGTTCAGGATCACCCCCACCACCGCCGCCGTCACCGCCGTCAACGCCGCGGTCAGGGCGCGGTTGTCGCGCAAACGCTCGATGAAGGGCGCGCCCAGGAAGATCCACAGGAAGCACGGCAGGAACGTGACCCAGGTGGTCAGTAGCCCGCCCAGGGTCGCGGCCAGCAGCGGCGGCAGGCCGCCCGCCTCGCGCAGCGCGCCCATGAAGCCCACGAACTGGGTCACCATGATCAGCGGCCCCGGCGTGGTTTCCGCCATGCCCAGCCCGTCCAGCATCTCTCCCGGAGAGAGCCAGCCATAAGTCTCGACCGCCTGCTGGGCGACATAGGCCAGGACGGCATAGGCGCCGCCGAAGGTCACCACCGCCATCACGCTGAAGAACCCGGCGATCTGCGAGAACACGTTCTGCGGCCCAAGCGCCAGGAACAGGGCCGCCACCGGCAGCAGCCACAGGCTCAGGAACACGGCCGATATTCGTACCGCCCATCCGGCGCTGACCCGGGTATGCTCTGGCGTGCCCTCGCCCAGCAAGGTGTCGGCATCCGCGACCTGTGTCCCGCCCACCTTGCCGTGCCCACCGCCGCCCTGGAATGCGGCCAACCCGACCCGCGCGCCCAGAAAGCCCGCGACCGCTGCGGTCAGGATGATCACCGGAAACGGAACCCCGAACGCAAAGATCGCGACGAAGGACGCGGCGGCGATGCCGATCATCGTGCGGTTCCTCAGCGCACGCGATCCGATGCGGATGACCGCCTGCACGACGATGGCCAGCACCGCCGCCTTGAGGCCGAAGAACAGCCCCTCCAGCGCGCCGGTATTGCCCCAGATCGCATAGATCCAGGACAGGGCCATGATCGCCACGACGCCCGGCACGACGAACAGCAGCCCGGCGATGATGCCGCCCAGGGTGCGGTGCATCAGCCAGCCGATATAGACGGCCAGCTGCATCGCCTCGGGGCCAGGCAGCAGCATGCAGTAGTTCAGGGCGTGCAGGAAGCGCCGCTCGCCCAGCCACCTCTGTTCCTCAACCAGGATGCGGTGCATCAGGGCGATCTGGCCCGCCGGGCCGCCGAAACTCAGCAAGCCGATGCGCGCCCAAACACGCGTGGCCTCTGCCAGAGTCGGATAGGGACGAGTCGTCATCATTCTGCCCTCGGCTTGTTGGTCGGCCAGTTGTGCGTCTCGGCGGTGGCATCGCGTGTCCACCGATAGAGCGCGTCATAGACCAGCATTCCGGCCTCCAGCTGTTCCAGATCGTCGGCATACATGCGCGACAGGCCAAGAGAGACGGCCAGCAGGCCCGCCGCTTCGGGTGCCAGGTCCAGCCGTGCCGTATCGGCAGCCCGCACGATCACGGCCAGTCGGTCCAGCGCCGGCACGGAGAGGTCCAGCTCAGTCAGCATCACGTCAAAACTGCACAGATCGCCCCTGTGGCTGAAGAACACGTCCTCGATGTCGAAGGGGGCTGCCTCCTGTCGTTCCGCCACACCCGAGACCTCGGAGGGGGCCACGAACAGGATCACTGCACGGGGATCGACGAACCTACGGATCAGCCAGGGACAGGCGATCCGGTCGATCTTGGGCCGCGCGCGGGTGACCCAGACAGTGCGGCCCTGCCCGTCGCGCGGGGGGAGATGATCCGTCTGGATCAGCGGCAAACCCGCCTCCCGCCACCCGACAAAACCCCCTTCAAGGTATTCGGCCGGGCGGCCTTCGGCGCGCAGCCATGCCGCAGCGCCCTGACTGCGGCGATGACCCGCCTGGCACAGCACGAGGACAGGACCGGGCGGCAGCGGCGGAAGATCGGCCAAGGCGCGGTCATCGGCGCGGATGGCCCCCGGCACCAGCCGTGGATCGGCGGAATGGTCCTGATCGGAGCGGACGTCCAGAATGACCGGCGCGCGGGGCGTGCCGATGATCCGGGCAAGTTTATCGACGGAAATCGCGTTGGGCGCAGGCATGGGCGTTCCTCCCGTGAAGGTCTCAGTGGAACGCGAACTTCGGCTGACGCCTCGTGGGGCGGTCGCAAGCCCCATGGATGGGAGATAGATTGGGGGTGAGGGCAAGGTCAAGACGGCAGATCGATATTACCCTCCTGCGCAGAGAAGAAGCCTTTGGGTCGTGGCACGTCCTTGCCGGTTTTCACGATGCCAACCAATGGATGGCGCCGCAGGCAGAAAGGGGCAGCCATTCACGGTATGCGAATGGCTGCCAAGGGCTCAGTAGGTCTCGACGATGGCGCTGTAGTCGCCGCGCACCTGGATCGTCATGTTGATGGGCGTGCTGTCGCGGTTCCGCCAGAACCAGCCATGATCGCCGTCGAAGGGCGCTTCGATGCTGCCCTCGCCGTCCGTCGCGCCGCTGCCGCGCTCGTAGTCGATGGACTCGCCGCCGCTATGGGCGTGGAGGTCGAAGTTGACCCGGCCGCCTTCGGCGGTCCACGTATATTCGGCCTCGTCTCCGGCCTTCATCGTCATCTTGATCTCGGCGGTGTCACCCGGCTCCAGCGTGAAGGTCACGGTGTCCCTCCAGGTGTCCTGTGCCTCCTGCGCATGGGCCGTGCCGATGAACAGGCCAAGCATGCTGTCCAGAACGCTGGAAGACTGGTCCTGACCGCGCTGCTCGTCCAGCAGGCGGTCGGCCTCAGCCTCCACGGCCAGCTGCATTTTGATCTCGCCCATTTCGGTCAGGCCGGTGACGTGGCCGATCCCGGTCGGGTCGATGCCGTATTCGGCGGGCAGATAAACGGTGGCCGCGATCACCGCCGCACCGATACCGGCCAGAATGCTGGCGCGGCGCAGTTGCGCCCTGGTGGGCAAGTCTTCGAGGTTGGGCTTGGGTGCATTGTGCATGGGACTATCCAATCTGTCTTCAGGTTGAAGCGATGTAGCCGGCGACCTGGTTGAAGGTCAGCCAGATGCCGAGGCCCATCATCACCACGTTGGCGATGGTGGCCTGGCGCAGAAAGTTCGGGCTGCGGCGCCAGTAGCCCATGACGATCAAAATCACGGCCAGGGCCAGCAACTGGCCGACCTCGACGCCGACGTTGAAGGCCAGCAGGTTGGCCAGCAGCCCGTCCTGCGGGATGTCATAGTCAAGGATCTTGGTGGCCAAGCCCGTGCCGTGGAACAGCCCGAAGATCAGCGTGGCGACCTTGGTATTCGGCTGGAGCCCGAACCATTTCTGGTAGGCGCCGAGGTTGTCCAGCGCCTTGTAGACCACGGACAGGCCGATGATCGCGTCGATGATGTAGGCGTTGATGCCCCAGCCATACCACACGCCGAGAAGCATCGTGACCGAATGGCCGATGGCGAAAAGGCTGACATAGATGCCGACGTCCTTCATTCGGTAAAGGAAGAACACCACGCCCAGCAGGAACAGGATGTGGTCGTAGCCGGTCATCATGTGCTTGGCGCCGAGGTAGATGAAGGGGATGATCTGCACCCCCCAGATTTCCTGGATATAACCCGCGTCACCGGCGGTGACGTTATGGGCAAGGGCTTGGGCTGCGGTCAGCAGGACTGCCGCCAGCAGGATCAGGGCCAGCGCGACCGGCTGGCGTGGTGCCAGGGCGCGCAGGACCCTCGAAGTCGAGGGCATGGAAAGGTCTCCGGTATGGTCTGTCTGATCGAGTGAAGGCCGCGCGGTGGCGGCATCGATCAGGCCCGCGGAGGTCGCTCGATCAGATAAACCCGCTGCGGTCCGTCCCATGACGCACGCAGCCGGAATGTGTCGCGATAAGCCATCGGCGGGTGCGAACCGGCGCCGGGGACAAGCATGGCCTGACTGTGATCATGGTCGGCCACATCATGGCTGTGACCGTGAAGCACCCAGAACAGATCCTCTTCGAACCCGTGGGAGTGGCCATGATCGGCGATCATGTCGGTATGCTCTGCCACCACCTCGAAGACTGAAGGGGCATGGCTGGCACTCGGTGCGAGGGACCACACCACCAACGACAGGCAGAGGACCGCTGCAAGTGCGCTTTGCACAAAGGTCCGCACGTGCTTCACCCACCTGCCCTGCCCGCTCGTTCGCGGCACGCTGATCGCGCCGTCTTGTTTCATCCCCTCGGGGGGGATAGCCTGACTGTATGTCACACCCGCATGTTCACGCAAGCCACCCTGCCCTGGTTACCCGGCTGAAACGTGCCGACGGCCACTTGCGGGCGGTGATCGAGATGATCGAGGCCGGAAAACCCTGCCTTGATATCGCCCACCAGCTGCAAGCGGTCGAGAAGGCCGTCATCAATGCCAAGCGGGCTCTCATCCACGATCATATTGATCATTGTCTGGACGCAGATCATTCGGTCGATGATCGCGACGAGATGAAGGCCATTACCCGATACCTCTGAGGTTGCGCCATGCTGGACGTCCTTGCCGACCGCACCTACCGCCACCTCTTTGCGGCGCAGGTGGTGGCGCTTCTGGGCACCGGGCTTGCCACGGTGGCGCTTGGGCTTCTGGCCTTCGACCTGGCGGGTGACAATGCGGCCATGGTGCTGGGCACCGTCTTCACCATCAAAATGGTGGCCTATGTGGGCATTGCCCCCATCGCGGGCGCCTTTGCCAATCGGGTTCCACGCCGGGCCTTCCTCGTAGCACTGGATCTTGTGCGGGCCGCTGTCGCCCTCTGCCTGCCCTTCGTCACCGAGATCTGGCAGGTCTACGTCCTCATTTTCGTGCTGCAATCGGCCTCCGCCGCCTTTACGCCGACCTTTCAGGCAACCATTCCCGACGTGCTGCCGGACGAGGCCCGCTATACCCGAGCGCTCTCGCTGTCGCGACTGGCCTATGATGTGGAAAACATCGTCAGCCCGATGCTGGCCGGCCTGCTGTTGGCTGCCGTCAGCTACAACTCGCTCTTTTTCGGGACCATGATCGGGTTCGCTGCGTCTGCGGCACTGGTCCTCTCGGTCATGCTGCCCAGCCCAAAACCCTCCGAGCCGCGCGGCATCTATGACCGCACCACCCGCGGCATCCGCATCTACCTGGCCACGCCGCGTCTGCGCGGGTTGCTGGCGTTGAACATGGCTGCTGCGGCTGCGGGGGCCATGGTGCTGGTCAATTCGGTCGCGCTTGTGCGGGGCACGCTTGGGCTGGATGCCTCCGCCCTCGCCTGGACATTGCTTGCCTTCGGGGCCGGCTCGATGATTGCGGCCCTGCTTTTGCCACGGGTCCTGGACAGGATGTCAGATCGCCCGGTGATGGTGGGCGGGGCCATTCTGATGGTGCTGACGCTCTTGGGGCTGGCCGGGACGATTGCTGCCCTCGGGCTGACCTGGCCGATGCTGCTGGGTGCCTGGTTCTTTGTGGGGCTTGGATATTCCGCCGTCCTGACGCCGTCCGGGCGACTTCTTCGACGCTCGGCTCATGCCGAGGACCGTCCCGCACTTTTTGCCGCGCAGTTCGCGCTGAGCCACGCCTGCTGGCTGCTTGCCTATCCGCTGTCTGGGTGGCTGATGAGCCGGTTCGGACCTATTGCAGCACTCGGCGTTCTCGCAGCGCTGGCCGTGATGGGCCTCCTGGCTGCCCTTCGGCTCTGGCCGAGCGATGATGCGGAGACCTTGGAACACACCCACCACAACCTTCCGCTCGATCATCCGCATCTGCAGGGGACACGCCGCCACGTCCACCCCTTCGTCATTGACGAGCATCATCCCCGGTGGGCATCACAGCTGTAGAGATAGCCTCATGTCAGCATGACCAGAATGTCATGAACACTGCATAAGGCCGATTTCGGCATCATATGCCAGCCCTTTACAGATCGCCCCACTGTCGCTTACCACGCAGATAGTCACCGAAGCCTTGCGCCAATCCTGATGTCGAGATCCGCGACGGCAGTCAGTGAGCTGAAGAGCTAAACTGAACAGGGCCGGTTCACCCAGCACTATTCACATCGCTATACGTCGTTACTATTTGCATCCCCTGCCCCCTCTGGGGCGGGGAGGGCGCGGCTCCGGCCCTTAATTGCGCGGGCGAATGACCAAGAGGGGGACCTTGGCCACTACGCCAGTGCAAACTGTCCAGTCTGGCTGCAGATACGGATGCCGCACGGTCAAGATTTTGGCTCGGGTGAAAGACCTTTGACAACAATCTCGCCTAAGATCACTCGCCCTGTGGCCTCTCGTCAGATCAGGTTCTGCCTGACCGCCCTCGCGACGGCGTTGAGAGCGTTAGGGGCCCCAAGCTTCTTCTGCGCGCTGTCGAGCCGCTGCTTCAGAGTGGACAGGCTGACCTCCAGCTTCTCGGCGGCCTCCGCCTGACGCGCACCGTCGCGGATGGAAATCAGCGCCTCCAACTCGCTTTCCGTGAGCGAGACCTTCGACCTGACGAACATCTTGGCCCAGCTCTCGAGCTTGCTGTGCAGCACCAGCATCTCGCCATCGTCCAACTCGCGATCTGGCCGGGCAACCGACATGAAGGAGCGCTTGCTGTCGATTTTGGTCACAAAGGTTGCGCCGTATTTCAGCCCGTGCTTCTTGGCCTGCGTCATGATGCCTCGCGGATCAGGGAACTTCACGTCCGTCCAACGGACCGAGCCGGTGCGGGTAATGGTCCAGGCTGCGACCGGATCACCGAAGAAATAGTTCTCCTGCTCATAGAGCGCCGTCCAAGCGTCCGGGTAGCGGTTCAGGAAGAAGTCTGGCTGTCCGAAACGGAGGCCGAAGCCAATGACAAAACCGCTTTGGGCAATGCGCTCCAGGGCGCGCAATTCGTCTTCAGAGTTGGGGATGAATGCGTCGAGCAT